>CAZHPU010000006.1:0-25462 GCA_964534435.1 uncultured Lachnospiraceae bacterium
CCCCAATTCTCCAAGAGATAATTTCTCTTACGAAATGCGTAAAAATCCCGAAATCTTCAAGATTTCGGGATTTTTTGTATAATAGCAGAAGCCCGAAGGCATTATTACCTTCGGGCTTCTGTATATGAAACAATCCGATATCAATAGAATGTTGCAACAGGCTGTTCGGGCTGCGATGTCATAACCACTTCGGTTGCAGTCAATATCGGGCCTTCGCCTCTGTATATTTTATGTTTTCCGAGTGTAATTTTTGCGGTTACGATAACCCAATCTCTTGTTTTAAGTTCGGGTGTGCCCGAATAATTGCAAACAAATGCGCAATAGCTGACATCATTCGAGCAACAAACCATCACGTGACGGCCAATCGCAAACGAATTTTTATCAAGCTTCGGCGAAAGAGCAACTATTCCCTTGAATTTTACCGTCTTTCCGTCATACTTTTTCGGATCTGAAGAAATGTCACGATACCATTCGGCAAAATCCTGATCTTTGATTTCAATAACGGGTTTGGTAATGTCAAAAGGCAGCGGGTCCTCGATATCATCGTAAACGAAATTTCCGTCATCGTCCTCGTAGCCTATCGAGCATCTTCTGTTAGTTGCACGAATAACTTTATGAATCATCTGTTTGTCTGCATCTTTGGGCGTACGATTAAGAATCACGGCTTCGCATGACTGGAGTTTATCAACCATAAGCTGGCGCATATTGGTGTTATAATCAAGAAATGTATTACAATCGGCAAAGAACATTTCCTGATAAACCATCCACTGATTCGGCAGGGCCTGATAGAATTCATTGAGAAACCACATTCCGTTATACTCAACAACCACGCGTTCGCACTTGTGTTTTTTACACAGACTGTCAAGATTGTCCGGTGTAAGCTTTGCCGGATCGTCGATATACTCAATAAAAACATTGGGCTTTGCGAACATTGTGGGATCGTATTCTTCAATTCCCTCTTCACATACAAGCAAAAGAAATCTCTCACCCGTATTGAAGTTCGGATCGGCAAGTGTCTCCTGAATTACTTTTGTTTTTCCGCCTTCAAGAAAACCCGTAAAAAGATATACCGGTATTTCCATTTTTGTTCTCCTCATATAGTTCAGTTTGCACCGAACAATGCCGCAATTTCTTTTTTATTTATGTGTGAACCGATAACGCATATACGGCCGATTACAGATGCAGGGCCAAAACGCACATCTGGCTCTCCGGGAACATAATCAAAATGAATCCATTTTCCGTCTTTCCCTTCAACAATGCCCTTTGAGCGCAGTACTGTTCCGTATTTATCGTTGCCGCTAAAGCTTTCGAGAATAGATTTGATTTGTTCTGCATCGAATTTTGCCGCGGTTTCGATTCCCCAGCTTGAGAATACCTCATCGGCATCGTGATCATCATCGTCGTCGTCATGATGGTGGTGATGGTGGTGATGCTCACCTTCACCCTCGTCTTCATCATGGTGATGATGACATTCGCAATTGGGATCGTCGCATTCGTCGTCGTCATCGTCATGATGATGGTGATGATGGTGTTTATGTTCGTCGTCATCATCATCTTCATCATCGTGATGGTGATGGCACTCGCATTCGGGATCATCACACTCGTCGTCATCGTCATGATGGTGATGGTGGTGATGATGCTCTTCAACATCAGCGGCAAGCCGCTCAAGTTCGGCTTTCAGAGTCTGTTTTTGTTCCATTGCCGAAATAATCTGCTCACCCGTAAGCATATCCCAATCGGTTGAAACGATTGTGGCTTCGGCGTTTTTCGTGCGCAGAATCGAAATAACCTCCGCAATCTTTTCATCCGATAGTTTAGCTGTATGGCTGAGTATTATACAGCTTGCATTCGATACCTGATCGTCGTAAAATTCGCCGAAATTCTTAATATACATCTTACATTTCGAAGCGTCAACCACAGTTGTAAACGACGAAAGCTCAACATCATCGCTCATCACACTCTGAACGGCTCTGATAACGTCGGAAAGCTTCCCTACACCGGACGGCTCAATAAGAATACGATCGGGGCTGTATTCGTCGATAACCTTGCGAAGCGCTTTGCTGAAATCTCCGACAAGCGAGCAGCAAATACATCCGCTGTTCATTTCGGTTATCTGAATTCCGCATTCCTGCAAAAATCCGCCGTCAATGCCGATTTTTCCGAATTCATTTTCGATAAGAACTATTTTCTGACCGTTATAGCCATCCGAAATAAGCTTTTTTATCAATGTTGTTTTTCCAGCGCCGAGAAAGCCCGAAAAAATTTCGATTTTTACCATTTTTATTCCTTCTTTTTGTTTTATTGTTTATTTTCGGTCACATTTGACCTTCTGATACGATATTTTAGCACTTTTCCATGCAAAAGTCAATATTATTGATTTGAAAAGCCGACGGCATTTTCAAAAGTAAGTTAACAGTGCAGTTCGATTTTTTTATCTGAGAATTTACGGGCTTTGCAAATCAGCGATGATATCCGACCGAATTTGCCGAAATCGGTAAATATAGTCGGACATAGGCTCCGTATTTTGAACTTTATGTATATTTTGAAAAAATAATCTTGAAAATTGACAAATTTATGATATAATGGAAATCGATAATAATTTTTTTGAAAACAGGCTGCGATATGGATGTATTGAAATTTATAAAGAAAAACGTGATTGTCCCGACATTATGCGGTTCATCGATAATCATGTTGATATTTCTTTTATTCACCGAATTCTTATATTCAACGGGGATATCGTCAAATTCAAAGCCCGCATTGACATTTGTCAATGCAATGCTTTGCGTTTTACTCGCCTTTCTTTTTTCTCTTTGCAATCTGATATTTTCAATACAAAAGCTGTCGCTCATTTCGAAAACATTTCTGCATTTTGCCGCTACGGTTTTGTCTGTCATCATCGTCATGCTGCTGACCGATTACAGCTTCAGCTCATCTTCGCTTTTGCTGCTGGTATTCTTTATTATTCTGTATTTTATTTCGGTTCCGCCCGTGCTGATTATACGCAACTCGATTTCCCGTAAAGCATCGGAAGAAAAAAATTACAAGAGCATTTTTTCCAAATAATTTTTGCTTTCTTCGGTTAAAACCGAATCGAAGGCGGATAAGCCTCAAGTCTTTTTATCGTAAAACCTTTTTCGGAAAAGTTTTTTTCGTATTCTGTCATAACATTGTCAGCGGCAAAATCGCTGTTATGAAGGTCATATGTAAGATTCTCGATTCTCCATCCGCACTCGTTTAATTCGGCGATTGTAAAATCAAAAAGCGCATCATTGTCGGTCTTGAAGCAAAGTTTGCCTTGTTCGGTGAGAATGTCGGCATATATTTTCAAGAATTTGCGGTATGTCAATCTTCGTTTACCGTGTTTGGCTTTTGGCCACGGATCCGAAAAATTCAGATAAATCGTGTCAACCGAATTATTTTCGAAATAATCGGGCATCTGTTCGGCATTGGCATTTATAAATAACAGGTTGGGGATATTTTCCGACTTTGCCTTTTCGAGTGCGGTTATAATCGCATCCGTGGACAGTTCAACCGCAATAAAATATCGGTCTGGATTTTTATTTGCCATTTCGCATGCAAAATTTCCTTTGCCGCAGCCGATTTCCAAATCAAGCGGGTGTTTCCCGCCGAAGCGGTTTTCTTCGGGCAAATCTATGCGGTATTCTCTGCATGCATCAAGCCTCGAATCTCTGTTTTTCTTTCTTCTCATTCTCATTTTTGTCTTCCACTGCTTTCGTCATATTGCCCTTTTATACGTAATCGGTATAAAAACGCATTGATAATTGTATCACTTAAAAAGAAAAAAAGCAATCTCTTTCGTAAAAAGGAGTGAAATATTTGAATTTAACAGTAAAAGACAATTACATTGTTTTACCTGCAAATACAAATCTGCCGCTGAAAAAAATCATTTTCGAATATAACGGTAAAATCGTATCCGAAACCGATATACGCTATGACGCTGTTCATCCGAATTTTTACGCTTACATTGACCTTTCCGAGCTTATCGGGAAAACGGTTACGATGTCGATTTCAACCGACATTCCGATTTCATATCGATTTGCAGCGTCAATCGACCGCCCCGATTTATATACCGAGCCGTTCAGGCCGTACTATCACTTTACTACGCCGAACGGATGGATTAACGACCCAAACGGTTTGGTTAAAGACAGCGGCGGAACATATCATCTGTTTTACCAGTATAATCCCGCTGCCCCGCAATGGGGAAATATGCATTGGGGACATGCGGCAAGTACCGACCTTATTCATTGGGAAAATCAAAAGACCGCCTTATTCCCCGATGACTTTGGCACGATGTTTTCCGGAAGCGGATTTATCGATACCGAAAATTCGGCGGGATTTGGGAAAGACACCCTGCTTCTTTTTTACACTGCCGCAGGAAGTGAAAGTTTGAGATCGTCATCCAAACCGTATACTCAATGTTTGGCATATTCAAAAGATAACGGCAAAACCATCACGAAATATGAGAAAAATCCGATAATCGGAAACATAGTCGCAAACAACCGCGATCCGAAAGTTATATGGTGCGACGAGCTGAAAAAATATGTTTGCGCACTCTATCTTGACAAAAACAGATATGCGCTGTTATCGTCGGAAAATTTGATTTCTTGGTCTCAATTTCAGACGGTAGAGCTTGAAAACGATGCGGAATGTCCCGATTTTTATCCGCTTACCGCAAATGACGGAAGCAGACATTGGATTTTGTCGGGAGCGAGCGCATATTATTCGGTCGGCAAATTCGAAAACGGATTATTTGTCGCCGAGCAGCCGGTGCTGCATATGCATGCGGGATCCCGCGGATACGCCGCACAAACATATTCAAACACGACCGACAATCGGAGAATCAACATTGCATGGGAAAACATTGCGGCGCCCGAACCCGCTCCATTCGCATCGCAGATGAGCATTCCGACAGAACACAATCTTATTAGAACTTCTTCGGGATATGTGATAAAAATATCTCCGTCGGAGGAAACGGCTCTGCTGCGCGAAGAAAAGCTGAATTTCGAATGCCAAAACGCCGGTTTACAAAGTTCGACTGCCGACCGAGCTGCACTGGAACTGGAAATCTCGGCATCGAAAGACGGAGAACCCGTTAAATTATCGCTGTTCGGATATGAAATAATAATCAACCGCGATGAAAACACCGTTAATTGCGGGGATTGCCGTGTACCGATATTACCGTCGGACGGCAGAATTTCGGTTAAGTTGTTTATTGATACAATTTCCTGCGAAATATTTACCGGCACGCAAATGGCTTGCGCGCGAATGATTGCAGATGAAAACATAAACAAAATCACTCTTGAGGGATCGAATGCGGAAATAATCGGCTGGAAATTAAAATCAATTTTTCACAAATAAATTACAATCCGGGAGATTTTAAGATGGACAAACAAAGTTTTTTGAAACTTCTGTATAATAAGCTGTTGTCAAACGGTACGGATGAAAATACGGCAAAAGAAAAATGCCTGCAAATATCCGACAGCTTTGACAAAATCAAAAGCGAAGATGCGGCAAAATATTATACCGAAGCAAACGCGGACATGATTGTAAAAAAACTGCTGTCGGAAAGCGCTCCGAAATCGGAAGACAAGGCAGCTCCGACAATAGTCATTCCGACCGGGAGTTCAAAATCGGAAGTGAAGAAAGAAAGCAACGCAGATGAGTCTAAAAAACCTTCCGCAGGCGATTTTATTGTTATCGACAAAAAGAACACAGCGGACAAGACTTCGGCTGTCGGTAAAAAAAGCGGATTAAACGGTTTGACAGGCGGTGAACATCCACGTATTCTCCTTTGGATTTTGATAGCGCTCTGCGCTCCGTCGGTTTTGCTCATTCTGGCTCTTGTTTTCGGCGCAAGCCTTGCAATAGTTGTCGGTATGGCAGGTATGATTATTCTTTTGGTTGCCGCAATAGTGGCGATTGTCTGCGGAGGATCCGCGATTTCCGCTATCGCTTTCATATACGGAATAACACAAATTATATCCGAACCGAGATATGTCGGATTGCATGAGATAGGTCTTGCGTTGGTTTTCGCGGGGATAACGATTGCTATAAGCATAATTCTCTACAATGTTGCCGTTCGCCTTATTCCCCTGCTCTACAAACTAATCGGAAAATTTTTACGCTATTGCCTGAAAAAATTGAAACACTGGACTGTTTCCGCATGGAAAGGATGTGAGAATTTATGAAATTAACCTCGGTTATTTTTTTGATAGTTGCGGTTGTTCTTACATTCACCGGATTTTTCATCTGTGAATATGCGAGAGGACTTGCTCCGAATGATGCCGCCATAGACGGCGAGACCATAAAAGACGGGCAGATAGAAAACGAAATCGAATATTCGGATCAAAACGTATCGAGAATATCGATGGATCTTGCAGACTGCACACTCACCATCCACGGCGGTGCGAAATCTTCATACGTTAAACTCAAAAATTTTGAACCCAACAAATACATCGGCTCGATATCAAAAAAATGTCTTACCGTTTCAAACAATATATCCATTACCGATTACCTTAATCTCGACGGCTCGGGAGCTTCTTTTGCAGGTGTATGGAGAACACTGCGCTCGGCAATTCTGTCGGATGACATAACCGACAGCTCAGTTGATTTATACATCTCCGATGAGGAGGAGATTAAGCAAATTTCTTTGACACTGTCAAATGTGACGCTTCGAATTGTCGGGGTTACACAGAAATGTGATATTTCGATATCAGCCGATAAATCATCAATGGAATTCAACAATCTGACTCCGTCGGCGCTCAAAATAGGCGGTGACAAAAACACGATTTCGCTTCTTTCGGTTGCAACCGATAAACTTTCATTCGAAATGGACTCTGCCGAAATCAATATGAGAGATCTTTCGGCCGACAGTATTTCCCTGACTCTCGGAGAAGCGGATACCAAAATATATGAAACCAAATTCACAACTTTCAGTATGTCGCTGAAAAAGGGCGACACCGAAATTTCCACCGCAAACGCCAAAAGCAACTTCAAGCGTTCTATTGTTACCGAATCGGGCGAAATAAAAGTGGGAAAAGTCGGGGACGGTGACCTCGAATCAATCGGTCTTTCGGACACGGAGACGAATGACAACCTTCCCGGAAGCATAGACATAGATATCGAAAGCGGAGATTTGATAATAAGATACGGAGAAGATACGATAACTCCCGAAACATCCGATACACCGTCAACTGCCGCAGGCAACTGATTTTTTGAAAATAACAGATTACCGAAATTGAAGATTAAAAGATGCGGCCTAACCGCATCTTTTAATCTTTGAAATCAACCCGATATCCGAACATTCCATTATGGCAGAGCGCCGATTTTCAGAACTTTTTGCGGTTTGCTCAAAAAAATATTAAAAAGCTCTTGACAAGACCGATTTTTTATGATATACTCTCATTCGCTTGCAGAGAAAGCATGCAGTTAAAGTTAATACGCCCCTGTAGCTCAGTAGGTAGAGCATTTGACTTTTAATCAAAGGGTCCGGAGTTCGAATCTCCGCAGGAGCACCAAAAAGCACGTTTTACACGTGCTTTTTTTGTTTGTCTTTCGCCGTTTTTTATCTAAAAACATTTTTGTCTGCTTCTCTGCGTTTGGAAAATTCTATTGACTTTTCGGTTAAAAAAATATATAATCTAATACAAAGTTTTAAGAAGGAATTTACCACATGACAGAATCGGAAATTTCAGCTTCAAAAATTAAAATTGCGATAATCGGTGCCGGGGCCTCGGGAATGATGGCCGCAATTCAGTCTGCCAAACGCGGCGCAGAGGTTTATCTGTACGAAAAAAACGACCGTCCCGGAAGAAAGATGCTGATTACGGGAAAAGGCAGATGCAATTTAACAAACAACTGCTCTGTAAGCGATTTTATACTGAATGTTCCGACAAATTCCAAATTTCTATACAGTTCGATTTCGGGATTTTCCCCGTATGACACAATGAATTTTTTCGAAGAACTCGGAGTTCCGCTCAAAACCGAACGCGGAAACAGAGTTTTTCCGATATCCGACAAATCTTCCGATATTGTAAATGCAATGGTAGCCGAATGTAAAAAGCTGTCGGTTAATTTAATTCATTCAAAGGTTAATTCAATTGCAATAGAAAACGGCAGAGCAGTCGGGATAATTACCGATTCTCTGAAATTATACGACAGAGTAATAGTTGCTACCGGAGGTCTTTCTTATCCGAGAACTGGTTCTACGGGAGATGGTTATCGATTTGCAAAAAAAGCCGGAATAAATGTAACCGATTTGTCACCGTCGCTTGTTCCGCTTGAAACAAGTGAAAAATGGTGTGCCGCGCTTCAAGGTCTTTCGCTGAAAAATGTCTCGCTCAAAGTAGTTGATACAGCCGAAAACAACAAAATCGTTTATTCGGATTTCGGGGAGATGATGTTCACTCATTTCGGGGTTACGGGTCCGATTATCCTTTCGGCGTCATCCCATATACACGGTATAACGCCCGGCAGATATAAATTTGTAATTGATTTGAAGCCTGCACTTGATTTTGAAACCCTCGACAACCGCATACTTTCCGATTTTGCGAAATACCGAAATAAAATTTATTCCAATTCTCTGAATGACCTGCTTCCGTCAAAGCTTATAGATATTTTCGTTACGCTCTCCGGCATTCCGGCAGACAAAAAGACAAATACCATTACTAAAGAAGAACGCAGATCAATAGTAACTCTGATGAAAAATCTAACTTTTACAATCAGTCGTCCGAGACCGATTGAGGAGGCAATAATCACGTCGGGAGGCATTGACGTAAAAGAAATATATCCCCGAACAATGGAATCCAAAAAAATAAAGGGGCTCTACTTTATCGGAGAAGTACTTGACGTTGATGCTTACACGGGCGGTTTTAATCTGCAAATCGCTTTCTCAACTGCATTTACCGCGGCAAAAGCCGCAACATCCGAATCAGATTAAGAAAAACAAAACAGGGAGAAACCTTTCATATGCAAATAGCAATTGACGGGCCGTCGGGTGCAGGCAAAAGCACTCTTGCCAAAATGCTGGCGAAAAAACTCGGATTTATTTATGTTGACACAGGTGCGCTATACCGGGCAATCGGTCTTTACTGCGAGAGGAAAAACACGGATATTAACGATAACAAAGCCATAATAAACGAACTTCCGAATATAAAGCTCGAACTCGCATACCGAGACGGCGTGCAGCATGTTTTACTCTGTGGTGAAGATGTTTCAGCTGAAATACGGACTCCGTCAATATCCGAATGGGCCTCAAAAGTATCGGCCATCGGTGAGGTAAGATCGTTTTTGCTGAAAATACAGCGTGAGATTGCCGAGTCAAACAATGTAATTATGGACGGACGTGATATCGGTACCGTTATACTTCCGAATGCCGATGTGAAGATTTTTCTGAAATCTTCTCTGGCCGAAAGAGCCAAAAGACGTCGGATTGAGTATGCCGAAAAAGGCATGACAGTCAGTATGGACGAAGTAACCAAAATGCTTGACGAACGCGATACACGGGACAGCACACGTAAAATCGCCCCTCTTGTCCCCGCAGATGATGCGATAGAACTTGACAGCTCCGATTTGACAATCGAGCAGACTTTTTATGCAGCACTTGAAATCATTAAAAATCGCAGCGGGATGATTTTACAATAAGCATCTCTCGAATTTTCCGACAAAACGAAAGGACAAAGAAAAGATGAATGTATATACTGTATTAAAAAACTGTCTCGGCTGGTTTTTCAGATTCTATTACAATTTGAAGATTATCGGTAAGGAAAACGAGCCGACCGACGGTGCGTTTATGGTGTGTGCAAATCATTTGTCAAACCGAGATGTCGCAATAATAGGAGCCAGCTTCAAAAAACAGGTTCACTATTTTGCAAAAGCCGAGCTTTTCAAGGTACCGATTGTTCGCCATTTTGTGAAAGCATGCGGAGCTTTTCCCGTCGACAGAAACAATGCATCGGCATCACTCGGTCCGATAAAAACCACCTTGAATTTTCTTAAAAGCGGTGAGGTTGTCGGTATTTTTCCTCAGGGAACAAGATGTCCGAATGTAAATCCGAAAGATACATCGATAAAAAGCGGCGTGGGAATGATAGAGTATCACGCGAAAGTAAAGGTTGTTCCGGTATTGATAAAAACGAAAAAGTGGAAGGTTATTCCCTTCCGCCGAACTTATGTTATAATCGGCAAACCGATTGAGTATTCCGAATTTAATTTCACAAACGGAAAAGGCACCGAATTTTCGGATGCGGCAAATCTGATATTTTCAAGAATAACCGATATGATTGACTGAATACGGCAATGCCGGCTGCAAACATTTATATTTTCGATGAGACTGAGGTAACAAGTGAAAATTATTGTCGGGAAATACGCGGGCTTTTGCTTCGGAGTGCAGCGCGCGGTAGATACCGTTAAATCTTTAATTGATAAAAAGCGGAAAAGCGAAACAATATACACATTGGGCGAACTCGTTCACAATCCGAAAGTACTTTCGGATCTGAAAAAAAGCGGAGTTTTAATCGCGGAAGAAGAAGATTTAGACAATATATTCGACAAATGCAATGATGATTTTCCGATTACGATTGTTGTAAGAGCACACGGGACACGCCTTGACATAACCGAAAAACTTTCCCGTTATTCCGAGATAAAAAAATCTTTTAAGATTATCGACTGCACATGTCCGTATGTGAAGAAAATACACAATATTGTGGGAAGCAAAACTCAAAATAAGGAAACGCTTTTGGTGCTCGGAGATGCTTCGCATCCCGAAGTAAAAGGTATTGTTTCATATGCTCACGGCGAAAGTTTTGTAACCGAAAAATCAGACTGTGTTGATTTTGACAATTTAGCTCATAAAGAAACGGTTATAGTTGCTCAAACAACACAAAATTTGTCCGAATGGCAAAAAATGCAAGAAGTTGCGGCGAAACACTTGACAAATTATCAAATTTATGATACAATTTGCAGTGTTACTGAAAATAGGCAGACGGAAGTTGATCAGCTTTCAAGGAGAGTTGATCTGATGCTGATAATCGGCGGCAGAAAATCCTCGAATACGAAAAAATTGTATGATGTTTCAAAAGCAAATCTTAACAATTCGTTTTTGATAGAGGGTTGCGGCGACATAACGGATGAGATAATATCAGCAGCACGAAAATCTGAAAAAATCGGAATTTCAGCAGGTGCATCTACACCTGGAGATATAATATTGGAGGTTAAAAAATCAATGAGCGAAATTATTGAGAACGAGAAATTCGAAGAAATGCTCGAAGAATCACTGAAAACTTTAAATACAGGGGATATTGTATCGGGAACAATCACATCAATCACACCGACTGATGTTCATGTTGACTTGTCGGCAAATGTCACCGGAATTCTGCCTTACGAGGAGATTGCAAACGCAGATCCCGCTTACAAGGTAGGAGATACGATTGAGGCGTTCGTGGTTAGAGTAAGCGACATCGAAGGCGTTGCCGGACTTTCAAGAAAGAAAATCGAGCGTATTGAAAACTGGAAGAAAATTGTTGCCGCAAAAGAAAACGGCGATATCCTTGAAGGCAAAATCACAAAGATCGTAAAAGGCGGATGCATAATTTCCATCGGCTCAATTGAGGCATTTATCCCCGCATCTCAGACGGGTATTCCCAAGGGTGAAGAGCTCACTCCTCTCAAAGGAACAACTCAGAAGGTAAAGGTTATCGAAATCGAAGAAAACCGCAACCGCGCAACAGCGTCGATTAAGGCTGTTCTCCGTGCCGAGCACAAGGAAGCGGTTGCAAAACTTTGGGCTGAACTCGAAGTCGGCAAAAAATATACCGGTACCGTTAAATCGTTGACTTCCTACGGTGCTTTTGTTGATATCGGCGGCGTGGACGGTATGGTACACATTACCGAACTCTCATGGTCGAGAATCAAGAGCCCTGCCGATGTAGTTAAGGTCGGCGACAAGATTGATGTTTATGTAAAATCTTTCGATCCCGAGAAAAAGAGAATTTCGCTCGGATGCAAGACCGAAGAAACAAATCCCTGGAACATCTTCGTTAATTCGTTTAACGTAGGCGATGTTGTTACGGCAAAGATAGTCGGAATTACTCCCTTCGGTGCATTTGCCGAGATTATTCCCGAAGTAGACGGTCTTATTCATATTTCACAGATTACAGACCACAAAATAGCAACTCCCGCCGAGATTGTACATCTTGATGATCAGGTTCAGGCCAAGATTACAAATATCGACACCGAAAAGAAGAAAATTTCCCTTTCAATGCGTGCTTTGATTGAAGACCAAAGTGAAAATTCGTCCGATGAGGTCGACGAGGAATCAACTGACGAAGAAAACAACTGATTATGTCAGTACACGGCTTCCGTTAATCGGAAGCCGTTTTTTTCGTTGTTCATTTCATTATTTTGATAAGATTTTATTAGGGATATTTATATATGAAAAAACTTCTTGTTTTCATGAAAGATTACAAGCTTGAGGCTATACTCGGCCCGTTTTTCAAGCTTTTGGAAGCGTCTTTTGAACTTACCGTACCTCTTGTTGTCGCTTCGATAATCAAAATAGGCATAGCAAACGGCGACTATAATTATATTATCGGAAAGAGCCTTCTTTTAATTGCGCTCGGTCTGCTCGGACTCGTATGTTCGATAACCGCTCAATATTTTTCGGCTAAAGCCGCAATCGGTTTCAGCTCAAAAATTCGTCATGCTCTGTTCTCCAAAATTCAGTCTTTTTCTTTCTCCACACTCGATAAAATCGGCAATTCCACGCTTATGACGCGTATGACCAGCGATATCAATCAAATACAGACCGGCGTGAACATGACTCTGAGACTGTTCCTCAGATCACCGTTTATTGTATTCGGTGCGATGATTATGGCATTTACCATTGATGTCAAGGCGGCATTGACATTTGCCGTGGCAATTCCCGTTTTACTCATCATTGTATTCGGAATATTACTTATAACGATACCTTTATACAAAAAAACACAGAACAAACTTGACAAAATCATGTCCGTAAGCCGCGAAAATCTTACGGGTGTGAGAGTCATAAGAGCTTTTTGCAAAGAAGAAAGCGAAATAATCGGATTCAATCAGGATAATGATTCTCTCAATAAATCTCAAAAATTCGTAGGCAACATCTCGGCGCTTATGAATCCGCTTACATACGCGATTGTCAACATTGCAATTCTCATATTGATTATGACATGCGGAAAGCGGGTAAACAGCGGTTATATTGAGCAGGGGGATCTTGTTGCGCTTTATAACTACATGTCGCAGATACTTATTGAGCTGATAAAACTCGCAAATCTGATTGTAACGATAACAAAATCAATCGCTTGTGCAAAAAGAGTTTCGGCGGTACTTGAAATCGACGAGCCCGATGACAATCTCGAAGACAGCGCATCGGAAAAGAGCGACAAATTCATTGAATTCAAGAATGTTTCACTCAAATATAAAAATGCGGGTGACGCTTCCCTCTCCGATATCAGTTTCTCGGTAAAACGCGGCGAAACGGTAGGAATAATAGGCGGAACGGGCTCGGGTAAAACATCACTTGTAAGCCTGTTGCCTCATTTTTATGATTCCACATCGGGCGATGTATTTGTTGACGGCAAAAATGTCAAATGTTATTCAAACGATAAACTGCGCCATATGGTTAAAATCGTCATGCAGAAACCGATTTTGTTCAAGGGCACAATAAGATCCAATATGAAGTTTTCCGACAAATTTGCGACAGATGATGAAATCTGGTCGGCATTAAAAGCCGCCCAGGCCGATTCATTCGTCAACGAAAAAGGCGGACTTGACGCTCCGGTCAACCAATTCGGAAGAAACTTTTCGGGCGGACAAAAGCAGCGTCTGACGATTGCACGCGCACTCGTCGGAAATCCTGATATTATTATATTCGACGACAGCACATCCGCACTTGATTATGCAACCGATGCGGCGCTCAGGAAAGCCATTCACAATCTTCCGAACAGTCCGACTGTATTTATCGTTTCTCAGAGAGCGGCTTCCCTTTTGAATGCCGACAAAATTATTGTTCTCGATGAAGGCTCTGTTGTCGGTATCGGAAATCATTCGGAACTTATTGGCAGCTGCGATGTTTACAAAGAGATTTACTATTCGCAGTATCCCAAAGAGGAGGTGTAAAAATGTCGGACAGAAACGCAAAAAAAAGCAACATAAGAAAAATCTTTTACTACATAAAAAATTACAGGATTTATCTTATTTTCTCAATCATACTTGCCGCTGTTACCGTCGTTTTGACTTTATACCTGCCTATACTTTTCGGATCGGCAATAGATGCAATCATAGGTGTTGACAATGTCGATTTTCCTGTTCTGAGCTCGATTTCGAAAAAATGTATAGCTGTTATTGCGGCAACGGCTCTATCACAATGGCTTATGAATGTCCTGAACAACAAGCTTTCTTTTGACATTGTACGAGATGTCAGAAAAGAAGCGTTCAAAAAGCTGCAGGATCTTCCCCTCTCTTATATAGACAGTCATCCCACCGGTGACATTCTGAGCCGTATAATTTCGGATGCCGACCAATTTTCGGACGGCCTGCTCATGGGATTTACTCAACTTTTCACCGGCGTAATAACAATTGGCGGTACTATCGGCTTTATGCTTTCGCTGAACTGGAAAATCGCACTCATTGTTATTCTTCTGACACCGCTCTCACTGTTTGTGGCAAAATTTGTTGCCGGTCACACACATTCCATGTTCCTGAAACAATCCGAAACACGCGGCGAGCAGACAGCCTATATCGAAGAAACTCTTGACGGGCAAAAAGTATTGAAATCATTTTGCCTTGAAGAAGACAGTATAGCAAAGTTCGACGAAATAAACGACAGACTTTCAAAATATTCACTTAAAGCTACATTTTTCTCATCGATTACAAATCCGTGCACAAGATTTGTAAACAATGTCGTATATGCCGCCGTAACTTTAGCGGGCGCAATTTCGGTAATAATGGCAGCGAAAAATGCAGCTTCCGCATCTTTCACAGTAGGCACGCTGTCATGCCTGCTCTCATATGCCAATCAATATACCAAACCTTTTAACGAGATAACGGGTGTAATCACTGAGCTTCAGAATGCATTTGCATGCGCATCAAGACTTTTTGAGCTTATTGATGAAACACCTCAAATTCCCGATAAAGATGATGCGCGCGTTCTTACGCATGCAGACGGGTTGTTTGATATTGAGAATGTTCGTTTTTCCTATGAGGCGGACAAGCCGCTTATCGAAAACTTCAATCTGAAAGTTTTGCCCGGTCAGAATGTGGCGATTGTAGGCCCGACCGGATGCGGAAAAACAACATTCATAAATCTTTTAATGCGTTTTTACGATGTATGTGACGGTTCGATATCGGTTGACGGATCGGACATCAGAAAATATACACGCGGCAGTCTGCGGCAAAATTACGGAATGGTTCTGCAGGATACATGGCTTAAATCGGGCACGATAAGAGAGAATATAGTAATCGGCAAACCTGACGCATCCGATGAAGAAATCGTTGCCGCCGCAAAAGCCGCTCATTCGCACAGTTTCATAAAGAGACTTCCGTACGGTTATGACACGGTAATCGGCGAAGACGGCGGTCTGCTTTCGCAAGGTCAGAAACAGCTTTTATGTATTACGAGAATAATGCTCTGTCTCCCGCCTATGCTTATACTCGACGAGGCAACCTCCTCAATAGACACCAGAACCGAACTGAAAATTCAGGATGCTTTCAGGGAGCTTATGAAGGGCCGAACATCGTTTATTGTGGCACACAGACTTTCAACCATTAAATCCGCAGACATAATTCTTGTTATGAATAACGGTAATATTGTTGAACAAGGTTCACACGAGCAGCTTATCAAAAACAACGGTTTTTATGCGCATCTTTGGAACAGTCAATTTGATCACTGATTACGGAGCATAACGGCATTTATTGTTTATAAAGCCCAAAATACGCAAATTACACAGTTTATTCACAAATTCATTCTATAATAAACTAAAATGAAATTTACGGAGGATAATATGGCAAAACTTATTAAATCAAATAAATTTGCAGGCGTTGAAGGCCCCGTTGTAACAATAATTATGGATGGTGTAGGTCTTGCACCCGCAGGCCCGGGAAATGCGGTAGCACTTGCCAATACGCCGACACTTGACAGACTTATGGAGAATTATCCGTGGGTTAAACTTAAAGCGCACGGAACAGCGGTCGGTCTTCCCTCGGATGACGACATGGGCAACTCAGAGGTCGGACACAATGCTCTCGGCTCAGGTCAGGTATTCGCACAGGGTGCTAAACTTGTTTCGAATTCGATTGCATCCGGCAAAATGTTCGAGTCACAGACTTGGATTGATGTAATCGGCAACATTCAGAAGAACAATTCCACTCTCCACTTTATCGGACTGTTTTCGGACGGAAATGTACACTCGCACATCGACCATCTTAAAGCAATGGTAGAGCATGCCAAATCGGACGGTGTAAAGAGAGTCAGAATTCATATTCTTCTCGACGGACGTGATGTAGGAGAGACATCGGCACTTGATTATGTTCATCCTTTCGAAAAGTTCCTCGACAGTCTGCGATCCGAAGATTTTGATGTATGTATAGCTTCGGGCGGCGGTCGAATGAAGATTACAATGGACCGTTATGAAGCAAACTGGAAAATGGTCGAAGAAGGATGGAAAACTCATGTTCTCGGACTCGGCAGACAGTTTGACTCTGCCGAAGAAGCAATAACTACATACCGTGCGGAAACAGGTGCAATCGATCAGGATCTTCCCGCATTTGTAATCGCAAAAGACGGAAAGCCCGTCGGCACGATTGAAGACGGAGACAGCGTCATTTTCTTCAATTTCCGCGGTGACCGAGCTATTGAAATTTCCAAGACTTTCGACGCAGGCGATGATTTTGATAAATTCGAAAAAATCAGAAATCCGCATGTTTATTATGCGGGAATGCTCGAATATGACGGAGACCTTCATATTCCGAAGCACTACCTCGTAAATCCTCCCGAAATAACAAATACAATGGGCGAATATATGGCCGATACAGGTATACCGATTGCCGCCATTTCGGAAACTCAGAAATACGGTCACGTGACTTATTTCTGGAACGGAAACCGTTCCGGCAAGTTCTCGGACGAACTCGAAGTATACATTGAAAAGCCTTCCGATGTTATTCCCTTTGAGCAGCGCCCCTGGATGCAGTGTGCCGAGATAACCGATGCGATGATAGATCTTATCTCATCGGGAAAGCACAAATTTATTCGTGTTAATTATCCCAACGGCGACATGGTCGGTCATACAGGCAACCTTGATGCAACTATTATTTCAATCGAAGCACTTGATTTGCAGCTTGCACGGCTTCTTCCCGTGATTGATAAGATGCACGGTGTTGCGATAATCACGGCCGATCACGGAAACTCGGACGAGATGTATGAAATTGACAAGAAAACAGGCGAACCGAAGAAGAATAAAGACGGCAGCTATAAAGCCAAAACCAGCCACACGTTAAACCCCGTTCCCTGCATTATCTATGATAATTTCTACCGTGATCATTATACGGTAAAGAAAGACGGCAAGTTCGGGCTCTCGGATGTTGCGGCTACGATTGTCAATCTGATGGGTTATGACGCTCCTTCAATGTGGGATGAAAGCATAATCGAGCTTAAATAAATAATCAATAGAAATCGGTCGGCAATGAAAACATTGCCGACCGATATTTTTTTATTCGTTTGATGACTCTTCGTCAACCTTCATCATTATTGCACATTCAATACGCTTTTTGAACAGTTTACAGCCGTATTCATATATTCCCTCTATTGAGCCGGTTGCATGATATGCATTTGCGGCACATCCTCCCGAGCAGTACAGACGAGCCCAGCAGTTTTTGCACTCTTCTCTTGAATAGGCATTACATTCTCCGAAGCGTTCGCGGAGTTCGCTATTCTGAATTCCGTTATAAATATCTCCGAGTTTATATTTTGTATCGCCGACAAATTGATGACAGGGATACAAATCACCGTTCGGGGTAACAGCCATATATTCGGTTCCCGATCCGCAGCCGCTGATACGTTTATATATGCACGGGCCGGCCTTCAAATCAATCATATAGTGATAAAAGGTAAAAGGTCTTCCCTCTTTTCTGCGCTTAATCATTTCCTTTGCGAGAATTTCATACTGCTCCATAAGCTTAGGCAGATCTTCCTCTGTAAGAGCATACGGATCGGTAGGTTTGCACACAACCGGTTCCATTGACAGTTCGGTAAATCCGAGATCGGCCATATGGAATATGTCATTGGTAAAATCAACATTATTGTGGGTAAATGTGCCGCGCATATAGTACCCTTTATCTCCGCGCCGTTTTACAAATTCTTTGAACTTAGGAACTATGATGTCGTAAGAGCCCTTCCCGGACGGCGTTCTTCTGAGCAAGTCGTGAATTTCTTTTCTACCGTCAAGTGACAAAACAACATTATGACATTCACGATTGCAAAAATCAATGACATCATCATCAATAAGCATTCCGTTTGTGGTCAGTGTGAAACGGAAGTTTTTGTTTTTTTCTTTCTCGATCGAACGGGCATATGCTACAAGCTTTTTCACAACATCGAAATTCATAAGCGGTTCGCCGCCGAAGAAATCCACCTCAAGGTTTCTTCTGCTTCCCGAATTTTCAATCAGAAAATCAAGTGCGCGTTTGCCGGTTTCAAAAGACATCAGCGAGCTCTGACCGTGATATTTTCCCTGAGCGGCAAAGCAGTATTCGCAGTTCAGATTGCAGGTATGAGCCACATGCAGACAAAGTGCTTTAATAACGGGGTTTCTGTTCTTCAGGTTGAACGATTTGCCTTCATAAACATCTTTCGTGAACAGCTTACCCTCTTCCTTAAGTGTGAAAATGTCGCAAAGCAGTTCGGAGATATCATTTTCGGTCACATCCGCCCTATTCGAGTATTTATTAAGCAGATAATCGGTAATCTCCTCACGCGTATGAGTTTCAAACATTTCAATCGCGTCATACGCAACATCATCGACACTGTGCACCGATCCGCTTGCAACATCTATTACTATGTTATATCCGTTCAATTTGTATTGATGTATCATTTAATTTATAAACGGCCCGAAATGAGCCACCTTTCAATATAAATAGCATGCAAAAAGAGAAAAGCCGTCTGCCGACTTCGGCAAACGGCATTTACTCATTTTGAACTTACTTATTCTTATTCTCGCATTTCTGATTTGCAACACCGCAGGATGTCTTGCATGCGGACTGGCAGGATGTCTGGCATTCACCGCATCCGCCGTTTTCAGCGCTCTTCGAGAGATCACGGGTTTCGATTGTCTTTATTCTCTTCATGTCAACTTATCTCCTCTTGTTATTTAATAATCTACCTTGTTATTTTATCACGTTTTTTTTGTGTTGTCAATGCTTTTTCGGTTATTCATAACCAACATTTGCGGAAAGTTTGCATACGTGGAGGAAACACTTACCCCTGAGGCCACAAGAAAGTTCAAATATTTTACCAATTCGGATGAAATAATCTCTCCGGGCACTATCAGAGGAGCACCGGGAGGATATGCATAAACATAGTCAAGCGAAATTTTGCCGACCGATTCCGAAAAGAGACTGTAAGTTCCGTCACGCTCTTTAATATCGGAAAGTGCGAGCGCCTGCTCGGGAATTTTAAGATTGAAATAATCATTCCGCATTTTTTGCTCATGCGACAGGCTGCCGTCAATTTCAATCAGAGCCTTGGCGAGAGCATCCAGATTTTCACCGGAATCGGCTACCGTTGAGAGAGCAAGCAGATAATGAGGCATTATCATTTCCGGTTCGATATTGTATTTTTTCCGCAGTAAATCGGCAAGTTTCGGGCCGTCAATATCGGCAGTTTGACATGAAATGACGATTTTACTTCTGTCATGAGATTTATTATCTAAGACTTTAAGATGCTGAAGACTTAAAACTTTCCCATAAAAGTCGGACAAATCGGCAGAATATTTTTCAAATAGTGAATCGGCGTTCTCGGAAAGCAAGCCGACACACCTGTCAATAGATGCCAATATAATATATGACGGGCTTGATGTTTCAAATACCGATAAATTCGCCGTCACCCTTACGGGATCAACACTTTTTGACGTCAGCAACGCGGCGGACTGTGTCAGCGCAGGCAATGTTTTGTGAAGCGAAATTACCGTGATATCCGCATATCCGACAGAAGAGCCGACAAAATAATCGGAAAGATTGAGATGAGCTCCATGTGCCTGATCGACAAGCAGTTTTGCTCCGAATGAATGCACCGTATCGGAAATCTCGGGAATATCGGCAATATAACCCTCATATGTGGGGGATGTTATCACCACAAGACTCGTTTCGGGATGTGTGGAAAGTGCTTTCTTTATTATGCTTGCAGACGGCGGCAGCGGAAGATCGAATTCGGCATCCGTTTTTCCGCATACATAATAAGGCGTGAGGCCGCAAATATCAACGGCATTATACACCGATTTGTGACAGCGGCGATCCATAATTACGCTGTCACCACGTTCGGTAAGCGCACGGACGGCCGCAAGTATGCCGCCTGTTGATCCGCAGACAAGCGGAAAGGCATAGTCCGCTTTCCAAAGTTTTGCCATATTATCGGACAGTTTTTTCAATATTCCGTGCATATCATGAAGATTATCAAATCCGTCTATTTCGGTAATATCAAGTGAATACGGAAGATATTTTCCGAACTTTTTATTACGTTTATGTCCGGGCATATGAAACGGAATTCTGCCGTTTTCGGAATACTCAATCAGCTTATCGTAAAGCTCATTTTTCATCAGTCAAGCCCCAATGAATGAAGATAATCATATGAGCGTTTGAGGCAGATAAAAGGATCTTCGCCATATGTGAAGTCCTGTTCGACAAACATATATTTTGTGCCGTTATCTTCAAAGAGTTTAATTAACTTTTCAAAGTTTATATTTCCGTCACCGACAGAAGCCATACGAACTTCACCGGCAGTTGAATCCACCTTCATATCTTTCAAATGAACACAGGGAATTCTTCCCTTCAGAAGCGGAATATAATCGTTCAAGTCGGCTCCGCCGTACTGAACCCAGTAAGTATCAAGCGTAACGCCGAGTTCATCCGGAGCGGTTTTCGAGACGAGCTCGAGCAGTTTAGTCTCACCCCGATCGGTTTTCGCAAATTCCTGAAAATGATTGTGATACATAAAAAGTTTTTTGTTTTCTTTCATTTTCGGAGCAATAGATTTTGCAATATCAACAAGTTTCGGAATATCATCATCATTTTTCAGACCGTTATACCAGCCGATTCCGATATAATCGCATCCGAAAATATTATGATCGGCTATTACCCTGTCGGGATTTTGTGCCAAATCATTAACATTTATATGCGTCAAATCACATGTAAGACCTGCGCTTTTCAGCTTTTCAGCCAGCCAATGCGGATCGTAAGAACAGGTACCTGACACCTGAATCGATGTATATCCGATGTCGGCAACCTTATTAAGCGTATTTTCAAAGCTGTCCGAATCTTTGCAATAATCCCTCAATGTATATAACTGTGCGCCTATTTTCATTGATATGACCACGCCTTTCACTAAAGTTTTACCGTTTTCGACAAACCGAAACAAATGTCGTCATTCGGTATTCAAAAACGCAAAAATCGTTTTTCTTTCGATACATTTTAACATATGCCGCAAAAAAAATCAAGTTTTTCCGATGTTTTTTCGAAAAATGTATGGCTTTTCTTTTTTTATTATGATATAATATTTTTGATTATAAATAAAAATTCAAAGCAGCTGAAAGGACCTCACGCGCGAATAAAATGATTACCTTTGACAGTCATACTCATTCAAGAAATTCATATGATGCCGATAAAAACGCATCAATTAAAGATATGTGCGAAGCCGCAATTTCAAGAGGACTCACACACATAGCAATAACCGACCATTTTGATGTTAATGCAATTCCGGAAGGTTATGATATGCCTTACGACCCCGAGAAAATACTTAACGAGTTCAATGAAGCAAAAGAAATTTACGGCTCAAAGATTACAATGTCATTCGGTGTTGAGCTCGGTCAGTATTATCAGTATCCCGAACTCGGCAATGAAATGCTTAAAAAATATCATTATCAGACCATACTTGGCTCCATTCACAGTCTGCGCGGTAAACCCGATTTTGCATTTCAGGATATGCATGTAAAATCCGAAGAGGAGTTCAAAAAAGACTGGATAACATATCTTACCGAAATATGCGAACTTGTGGATATGGGAGGTTTTGACATTCTCACCCATCTCACCTATCCGCTCAGATATATGAACAGAATCGGAAGAAAATTTGATATGTCTTACGATTACGATTATCTTGTAACAGCGCTTAAAAAAGTTGTTGACAAGAATCTTATACTCGAGGTCAATTCGTCCGGATACAGACAGGGCGTGGGCGGACCGCTCCCCGATATGAGAATTATAAAACTGTACAAGGAACTCGGAGGAAAGCTTATCTCAATCGGATCTGATGCGCACAAGCCGACCGATATTGGCTCGAATTTCGATAAGACGGAAGAACTGCTGAAATACTGCGGTTTTGACACAATCTGCTTCCCGATGGACAAAAACATAATATTCGAGAAAATATAAGATAAATTTTATATTGCAAGGAGAAATGATATGAATCAGATTCTTAAAATGCTTGAAGAAGATGCCCGTTTGACCCCGGCACAAATCGCGGTTATGACAGAGCTTGACGAAGGCGATATAAAAAAAGCAATTACCGATTACGAAAAAGACGGTGTAATAGTGGGATATCAGGCCCTTATTGACTGGGATAAAACCGACAGAGAATATGTCAGCGCCGTAATTGAGCTGAAAGTTCAGCCCGAGCAGGAACACGGTTTTGATAGGGTTGCGGAAAAAATATGCAACTATCCCGAAGTAAAATCTTTGATGCTTATGTCGGGCGGCTATGATCTGCAGGTCATTATCGAAGGCAAAACCCTTAAAGAGGTTGCCCACTTTGTCGCTTCAAAAGTGTCGACTATTGACGGAGTTATTTCCACGGCAACACATTTTGTTCTGCGCAAATACAAAGATCACGGAGTAATTTACGAAACACCCGAAGTTGATGAACGGAGCAGCCTTATCATATGATCGATTACAATGACATTTTATCAAAAAGGATAACCGCCGTAAAACCGTCGGGTATACGCAAATTTTTCGACCTGCTTGATGAGGTAAAGGATGTAACATCGCTGACGGTGGGACAGCCCGATTTTGTCACTCCCTGGCATATCAGAGAGGCCGCAATCGACTCACTCCGCTCGGGAAAAACCTATTATACGGCAAATTCAGGTCTGACACCGCTCAGAACATCGATTTCCGAATACATGAAACGCAGATTCGGCTTGGAGTACGATCAGAAAAACGAAATCCTTGTAACCGTCGGCGGAAGTGAGGCAATCGACATAGCAATCCGTTCGATTGTCGATGAAGGGGACGAAGTTATTATTCCGGTTCCGTCATTTGTCTGCTACGGTCCCATTGTTTCAATTTCGGGCGGTATTCCCGTTTATTTGCCGATGACAGCCGAAGACGGTTTCAAACTCACCGCCGAAAAATTAAAAAAAGCAATAACGCCGAAAACAAAAATGCTTGTGCTTCCCTTTCCGAACAATCCCACGGGATCGATTCTCGAAAAGGGCGAACTTGAAGAAATTGCCGATGTAATAAGAAACACAAACATTATTGTTCTGTCGGATGAAATATATGCCGAACTTACATACGGGAAGAAGCATACTTCAATAGCATCTATCGATGGTATGCGTGAACGCACGATAATAGCAAGCGGTTTTTCAAAAGCATTTGCGATGACCGGCTGGCGTCTCGGCTACACACTTGCCCCTCCCGAAATAACATCTCAAATGTTTAAGGTTCATCAATATGCCATTATGTGTGCTCCCACCACTTCGCAGTTTGCGGGAGTGGAAGCCGTAACCAACGGTGATGATGACATAGAATATATGAAAGCCGAATACAACAAGCGGCGTTTGTTCATAACCCACGGGCTTAAAGACATCGGACTTGAAGTATTTGAGCCCGAAGGAGCATTCTATGTCTTCCCGAAAATAGGCAACTTCGGAATGACATCCGAAGAATTCTGCACACGTCTTTTATATGAACACAGTGTTGCCATCGTTCCCGGCACCGCATTCGGCGAATGCGGTGAAGGATATGCGCGCATTTCGTATGCATATTCGGTTAAACACATTCAGACCGCACTCGAAAAAATCGAAAATTTTGTAAAACTCATTAAATAAAACATAAATCAACTTCTTCGGAAAGGAGTGTCCTGATGATTTCCGTTATTCTGTATATACTCGGCGGAGCTATCATACTGTGCGGAATATTTTCCGCTGTCATTATCTATTCATCAAGGCAGGACTTTCTGAATTCGCTGTCGGAGGCATACCTGAAAAACTATTCCGACACCGATATTATTCCCGACGGACTGACCGTGAAAATAATCGGGCTGCTTATCAGGCGGGTAATGCTTACCGTTTTCATGATTCTTTTAGTTGAAATGTCAGGCTGCGCGCTACTTATTGTAGCCGCAACCATTTAACAAATTTCTTATATATCATAAAAGGAAGATAAAATGAGCGAAAAACTGATTTCAACTGACAATACAGATATTCTGTCGGAAATATTCGGTAACTATGACTCAAACATTTCAATTATAGAAAAAAGATTCGGCGTAGACATAACAAGCCGCGGAAGCACAATCGTTATCAGCGGTGATTCGAATGACAGGCAGGAAAAAGCCTATTCGGTGCTGCAATATTTGAACAAAATTGCAACATTAGGCGAAAGTATAGACGAGCAAAAGGTAGTTTATGCACTTGAAATGGTTGAAGGCGACAACATCGGCGAGCTTAAAGAGTTCGAACATAATCTTATACTGATTAACTCAAAAGGAAAGCCGATTAAAGCCAAAACCATCGGTCAGCAAAAATATGTTGAGGCCATAAAGAAGAACACAATCGTCTTTGGTATAGGACCTGCGGGAACGGGCAAAACCTATCTTGCCGTTGCTATGGCGGTTGCGGCTCTGCGCGAGAAAAAAGTTTCGAGGATAATTCTTACCCGCCCCGCTGTTGAGGCAGGAGAGCGGCTCGGCTATCTTCCCGGCGATCTGCAAAGCAAAATCGACCCTTATCTTCGTCCGCTCTTCGATTCTCTTTATGACACTATGGGAGTCGAGGCATATCAGAGAAACTCCGAAAAAGGAATAATCGAAATTGCTCCGCTTGCCTATATGAGAGGCAGAACGCTGGACGACAGCTTTATAATTCTTGACGAGGCACAGAATACAACTCCCGAACAAATGAAAATGTTTCTGACAAGACTGGGATACGGATCG
>CAZHPU010000007.1:0-23580 GCA_964534435.1 uncultured Lachnospiraceae bacterium
ATTACACAGGGTCTGCCCCGTGTCGAGGAACTGTTTGAGGCAAGACGTCCGAAGAAGACATCTGTTGCCGCCGATATTGACGGTAATGTATCGATTGCCGATGATAAGAACGGAAAAGCGAGAAAAGTTACTCTCACCAATCCCGCCACAAGCGAAAATATTTCTTACTCGATACCCAACGGTACACGTCTTGTCGTAAAAGAAGGCGATTATGTCGTTCACGGCGATCCTCTTACCGAGGGCAGCATGAGCCTTGCCGATATCACGAGAATCAACGGACTCGATGAGGCTTATGACTACCTTATCAGAGAAGTTCAGAAGGTTTACCGTCTGCAGTCTGTTGATATCAACGATAAGCATATCGAGGTAATCGCGCGTCAGATGACAAGAAAGTGCCGCGTCGAAAGTTCGGGAGACACAGACTTCCTCGAGGGATCGCTTGTCGATCTTATCGAGTTTGAGAATACAAACGAAGAACTGCAGAAGAGAATTGACGCAGGTGAGCGTGATCTCTGCCTCGCAAAGGCTTCGCCCGTACTTCTCGGTATTACGAAGGCCGCTCTCCAGACCGAGTCCTTCCTCTCGGCGGCATCCTTCCAGGAAACAACCAAGGTGCTTACCGAAGCGGCGATTGCCGGAAAGGTCGATCACCTTGTTGGCCTTAAGGAAAATGTTATTATCGGTAAACTCATTCCCGCAGGAACGGGTATGGAACGTTACCGCGACATCGAGGTAGAACGCGCCGCCAAAGCGCCGACATCATTCGGTGAAGCAGAATAAAATTTAGATTTAAGCCCGGCAGAAGACTGTCGGGCTTAAATTTTTCGGAAAAAATCGAAATTAAGTGAAAAATTATTCATAACAACGATTGTCACGCAAAAAATATCCGTAATATTGTCGAATTTAACGATTGACACAAATAATTTAGTGTGATATACTTAACCAAAATCAATTATGAACTCTACGGAAGGAGAAAAGAGTATGAGTACATCGATGCAGACCATGAATTCAACAAATTGTATGTCGTCTTTTGCATATGAATGTGCGAAGGCTTTTTCTGCCTGCTCTTTTTCATCCGAAAAGAATATTTCTCTCGTGGACATTCGCATTGCGGTGTCCGCTTTTTTTGTGCTTGTGCTGGCTCTCGTCTGCCTGCTTGCACCCGTGATTTCGCACATCGTGGTCATAATTATAGCATCCGTCATTATTCTAATTACGAAAACAACCGAATACGGCAAATTGATTTCGTCAGTCAGGCTGCAGATAAGTTAAATGTGTAGACAATGATATGCGGTTTGCCGAAGGCAGACCGCATTTTTAATTATCGTTTATTTTGACCGAATGGTCTTAAAATAAAAAATATCAAAAATTGTAAAGGAGAAAAAAGATGAAAAAAGTATTCAGAACAGTTGCTGCACTCGCTGCAGCGGCAGCCGTTGCCACATGTTTTACCGGCTGCGGATCGAGCAATTACGCAAAGGATAATACAACATTCCTGATCGGTGCAACAGGTCCGCTTACCGGAGAAAATTCGTCATACGGTATTTCGGTTAAACAGGGAGCCGAACTTGCGATTAAAGTCATAAATGAAGAACTCGGCGGACTTAACGGAATTAACTTTTCATTTGAAATGATAGACGATAAGTGCACCGAAGTCGATGCGAAAAACGGATTCAATACTCTTTATGAAAAGGGTATGCAGGCATCTATCGGCTCGGTTACATCGGGCGCGTGCGCATCATTCGCCGCAGAAGCATATACGAATAAAACATTTATGATCACGCCGTCTGCTTCGAACGAAACGGTAATTGCCGAGGATAACGCATTCCGTGTCTGCTTCGGCGATGACCAGCAGGGTGTTCTTGCCGCGGAAACTCTTGCCGAAAAATACACAAATATCGGCGCTATTTACGATTCGAGCGATACATATTCAAGCGACCTCTTCAAGGCGTTCAAGACAAAGCTGACAGAGCTCGGCAAGACCGTTAAAGAGCAGTCGTTTACATCCGAAACAAATAAAGACTTCTCGACTCAGGTTGAAGCTCTTAAAGACTGCGATGTAATCTTCCTTCCCATCTACTATGAGGAAGCCTCGCTTATCATCAAGGCCTGCACCGCTAAGGGATGCAACTCGGATATCTTCGGATGCGACGGATTTGACGGCATCGATAAGATGTTCACAGACTCGGATACATTCACGAATTCGGTAAAATATATAACACCTTTCGACGCATCAAGCACCGACGAAAAGGTATCGACATTTGTCGCAAAATATAAAGAAGCTTACGGAAACACTCCCGACCAGTTCGCCGCCGACGGATATGACGCCGTAATGTCAATTTACGAAGCAATGAAAGCGGCCGGTGTCAAAGATGTCACAATCAGCGCCGCAGACCTCTGCGAAATACTCAAAACACAGTTCACCTCCGATTCCTTCACATACACCGGCGTTACCGGAACAATGAGCTGGGATGTGAGCGGAACCTGCGAGAAGAGCGCACAGATTGTAACCTTCTCGAAATAATAAAATAAAATCAAACCGAATGTCCGATTTTCATCGAATACGGCGATAACCGGACATTCGGCTTCTCCTGCGATATGGAGATGCTGTCAATTCGGTCTCGACGATTCGATTGCTCAAAACGTCGGACCTTTCTGAAAGGATACTGAAATGAGTACACTGATAGACGGACTCAGTCTCGGAGCGATATATGCACTGATAGCACTCGGCTATACAATGGTTTACGGTATCGCCAAAATGCTTAATTTTGCCCACGGAGATATAATTATGGTCGGTGCGTATGCACTCGTATCGACTTTTGGACTTTTCGGCAATTTTGCCGCCGCGTTTGCGGTATCGATTGTCGTATGCGCACTGCTCGGTATTTTGATAGAGAAGCTGGCGTATAAACCGCTGCGCGGCGCCTCTCCTCTTGCGGTGCTTATAACCGCAATAGGCGTTTCCTATCTGCTTCAGAGCGTGGCACAGCTTATATACGGCTCTCAGGCAAAGCCGAGTCCGTTCCCGTCAATGGGCGCGCTCAAAATATTCGGTGTTACCGTTCAGATTTCATCGATAATCACACTTGCCGCGGCAACCGTGATAATGGTTGTCCTGACCGCTTTTGTAAATAATACCAAACTCGGCAGGGCAATGTTTGCCGTATCCGAGGACAGAGCGGCGGCTCAGCTTATGGGAATAAACGTAAATATGATTATATCGGTAACATTTGCCATAGGCTCTGTTCTTGCTGCATTTGCCAGCCTCTTCTATCTTCTTCAGATACCTCTTGTCGATCCCACAACAGGATCGATGCCCGGCATCAAGGCATTCACCGCAGCGGTTATCGGCGGCATAGGATCGATTCCCGGTGCTATGATCGGCGGAATTTTCCTCGGCGTAGTCGAAAAGGTTGTACAGTCGATTCCGGGTATCGGCCCGTATACAACCGCAATCGAATTTGCGATACTGATACTCATACTTATGTTCAGACCTACGGGTCTGCTCGGCAAAAAGCGCAGAGAGAAGGTGTGAGCATATGGGATATTTTTCGTATATCAAAACAGGATTCAAACTCAAATATTATATTAACTATATTGTGGTTGCCGCGGCACTTGCGGTTACTTCGATACTCTATTATACAGGCGGTATGAAGGCATCGACCGCAAACCTCTTGATGCAGATAGGGTACAGCGTTATTCTCGCCGTTTCGCTTAATATCGTTGTCGGCTTTCTCGGCGAACTCAGCCTCGGAAATGCGGGATTTATGTGCGTCGGCGCATATATCGGATGCTATGTGGCAACCCTTCTCGAGCCTGCCGTTAATTCAAAGCTTCTGCTTTTGATAATCGGAATGATTGTCGGCGGACTTGCCGCCGCATTGTGCGGACTCGTAATCGGTATCCCCGTGCTCAAACTGAAGGGTGACTATCTTGCAATAACCACACTTGCTTTCGGAGAAATCGTCCGTAATATATTTATGAACCTCGAATGTTTCGGCGGCGCGCTCGGACTTTCGACAAGAACGATAAAATACGGAAATTCCGAATTTATAGTCGCATTTGTTGTTCTTCTTATCGTTCTCGCGGTAACGCAGAATATCATCAGGTCGAAACACGGCCGCGCGATTACCGCAATACGCGATAATGAAATCGCCGCTCACTCTATGGGAATAAACGTAACATTTTATAAGCTGTTTGCGTTTGTCCTTTCGGCATTCTTCACCGGTATCGCGGGCACCCTTTACGGATTCGCAACCACGCCGATCCGCTATACCGCGTTCAGCTATAACTACTCGATAGAAATTCTCGTTATGGTTGTGCTCGGCGGTATGGGCTCGATAAGCGGCTCTATAATCTCGGCGACTCTGCTTACGGTCATCAACTTCAATCTTACGACCAAACTTTCGGGAGATCTCGCCGCGCTTAAATATCTGATTTATGCGGTAATTCTTATAGTTCTCGTAATATTCAATAATGCCCCCTCGCTTAAACTTCTGCGCGATAAATACTCGATTCGCAACCTTATTAAAAAAATACAGCCTAAAAAATGGAATTCCGCAGATGTCGTCAAAGACGACGAGGCAAATTGGAGCAGAATACCCACCAAAGTCAAAATGGACGAGATTTTGTCAACAGACGTTTCACCCGATGAAACATTTTCACCCGATAAACCGTCGAAAGGAGAAAAATGATGAGCGACAACAGATATGTGCTTGAAACCGATAAGCTCGGCATCTCATTCGGCGGATTGAAGGCGGCCGACGATATAAATATAAAAATCGAAAAGGGCGCACTTTACGGGCTCATCGGACCTAACGGCGCGGGAAAAACCACCTTTTTCAACATCATAACCGGCGTGTATACACCGACAACCGGAAAATTCTATCTTGACGGCGAAAATATGACAGGGAAAAGCCAGGAATATATTTGCCGACACGGAATTGCGAGAACATTCCAAAATATCCGACTCTTCAATAATATGAGCGTGATAAGAAATGTTCTTATCGGTATGCAGAATCTTCCCGAATATAAATGCAACCCCGTTCACAGCATTTTGCGCACCAAACATCATTTCGAAACCGAGAAAAAAATGAGAGACGAAGCGAAAAGCCTGCTCTCGATTTTCGGACTTCTCGACGAAAGAAACAATCTCGCAAGCAACCTTCCGTACGGTAAACAGAGAAAACTCGAAATCGCACGCGCGCTCGCAACACGGCCGAAACTGCTGCTGCTCGATGAGCCCGCCGCAGGCATGAACCCGCAGGAAACCGCCGAACTTATGGAAACAATCAGATTTATCCGCAAACGCTTTAATGTTACGGTACTTCTGATTGAACATGATATGAGCCTTGTCAGCGGAATCTGCGAAGAACTTACCGTTCTGAATTTCGGAACGGTGCTGATGCAGGGAAAAACAGCCGATGTGCTTAACGACCCGACGGTAATAAAAGCCTATTTAGGAGATGAGTGATATGGCATTGCTTGAAGTAAAAGATTTGGAAGTATCATATGGACTTATCAGCGCGATAAGAGGCGTATCATTTACCGTAAACGAAGGCGAAATCGTTGCGCTTATCGGAGCCAACGGAGCGGGAAAAACCACAATAATGCATGCCGTCAACGGACTGATTCCCAAAAAAGCGGGAACGGTATATTTTGACGGAACCGATATAACCGATATTCCCGCTCATAAGCTTACCTCAATGGGTATGGCACAGGTGCCCGAAGGACGCCGCATTTTTCAGGAACTTACCGTATTCGAAAATCTCCAGCTCGGCGCTTATACACGCGGCGACAGAAAAGAATTTGATAATACGCTTGAAAGTATCTATCAAAGATTCCCGATTTTGAAAGAAAGATCAAAGCAGGTTGCAGGCACTCTTTCGGGAGGAGAACAGCAGATGCTTGCCATGAGCCGCGCTCTTATGTCAAAGCCGAAACTGATGCTGCTTGACGAGCCGAGTATGGGACTTTCTCCGCTCTATGTCAATACCGTTTTCGATATGATAACCGAAATTCAAAAATCAGGTACAACCGTTCTGCTTGTCGAACAGAACGCAAAAAAAGCATTGAATGTCGCGAACCGCGCATATGTGCTTGAAGTCGGAAAAATAGTCAAAAGCGGAAGCGGTAAAGAACTTCTCGCCGATGACAGCATTAAACGTGCCTATCTCGGAGGATAAAAAAGCAAATGCCGTCCGCTCCCAAAGCAGGGAACGGACGGCATTTTCGTCAGTGCGAAAAATCCGAATTATTGAAAATTATTGAAGAAGCTCGAATTTGTATCCTACGCCCCAAACAGTTTTGAGCACCCACTTGTTTGATACTCCCTCGAGTTTTTCACGCAGACGTTTTACGTGAACGTCGACTGTGCGCGAGTCGCCGAGATAGTCAAATCCCCAGACCTTGTCAAGAAGCTGGTCGCGGGTAAATACGCGGTTGTAGTTGGATGCAAGGAAGTAAAGAAGCTCGAGTTCCTTGGGCGGAATGTCAACAGAACGTCCGGCAAGCTTGAGCTCATATTTCTGCAGACTTATTTCGATGTTGTCGAATTTGATGACCTCGTCATCGCCCGAGTTGTCGTGTGAGCTGTATCTGCGGAGTACCGCTTTGATTCTTGCGGACAGCTCCTTCATATCAAACGGCTTTACCATAAAGTCATCTGCACCGAGCTCGAGTCCGAGAACCTTGTCAAATACTTCGCCTTTGGCGGTAACCATGATTATCGGCTTGGTTGAAATCTCACGGATTTCGCGGCATACCTGCCAGCCGTCCTTGCGGGGGAGCATAATGTCGAGAAGCACAAGATCGGGCTCGTACATTTTGAAGAAGCTGACTCCTTCAACACCGTCGGCAGCCGTTTTGACTTCGTATCCCTCTTTTTCAAGATAGAGCCGCACCATTTCGCAAATGTTGGCATCGTCGTCAACAACAAGAAGTTTTGTTCCCATTTTAATGTCCTCCTGATTATTCGATTTGTTAATTTATTAACTTTGTTAAATTGTTATCCAAGTTCATTTTTATTATAGTTGATATATGAGGGGATGTGATGAAGATATTGTGAACATTATGTGATTTTTTAAGAAAAAATCGGAAAGAACGCAAAAAAGCTTGCCATATTTTACAAAATGTACTATAATAACTGTGTTTATTATACTATACTAATTGAAAAAGAGGATTTATCATAAATGAAACTCGGAATTGTCGGACTTCCAAATGTCGGAAAAAGCACACTTTTCAACGCGATTACCAATGCGGGCGCCGAATCGGCGAACTATCCTTTTTGCACGATAGAGCCCAACGTCGGAGTGGTTACCGTACCCGATGAGCGCCTTGACTGGCTGAATGAACTCTATCATGCCGAAAAATATACACCCGCCGTTGTCGAATTCGTGGATATAGCCGGACTCGTAAAAGGGGCATCACGCGGAGAGGGACTCGGCAACAAATTTCTCGGACATATCAGGGAAGTTGATGCGATAGTTCATGTGGTACGCTGTTTTGAAGATTCGAATATTATTCATGTCGAAGGCTCGATAAACCCGGTGCGCGATGCCGAAACAATAAATCTCGAACTCATTTTTGCCGATATGGAAACACTCGAACGCCGCATCGATAAAACAACCAAACTGCTGCGCGGCGATAAGAAGTATGCCGAAGAGCTTGATCTTCTTAAACGCGTCTATGAAGTTCTCGAAAGCGGAAAACCCGCACGCTCGATTGAGTATACCCCCGATGAGCTGAAAATCATGAGCGATGTTTCGCTTCTGACTATGAAGCCGGTCATATATGCCGCAAATATAGGAGAAGACGACGTCGCAGGCGGATATGAGGAGAATGAAGGATATAAGAAACTCGAAGAACTCGCCAAATCCGAAAACGCCGAAATAGTGCCGATTTGCGCCGGTGTCGAAGCGGAAATTGCCGAACTCGACGATGACGAAAAGAGCGAATTTCTCGCCGATCTCGGCATAAAAGAAAGCGGTCTTGATAAGCTTATTAAGGCAAGCTACCATCTGATGGGACTTATTTCATTCCTTACGGCGGGCGTTCAGGAAGTCCGTGCATGGACAATCAAGCGCGGAACAAAAGCTCCGCAGGCGGCGGGAAAAATTCATACCGATTTCGAACGCGGATTTATTCGCGCTGAAATAGTAGCCTATGACGATTTGAAACGCTGCGGATCGATAGCCGCCGCAAAAGAAAAAGGGCTTTACAGAAGCGAAGGAAAGGACTACGTAATGCAGGACGGCGATGTCGTTCTGTTCAGATTCAATGTCTGATTGCCGCTTTTTCGGGTGAAAGAGGATTTTGATGTTTAAGAGTGTTTTTGCCAGATACCTGATTGCCTTCATGGCGATAATTTTTGTGAGTTTCTCGATTCTTGCGATGATTGTCGGCTCGATAGTTAAATCGCATTTGGACGAAACCACCGAAAACGAACTGTCGCAAATCGCCCAATCGGTTGATTTTCTGCTCAAAAATGCCTATTCGGACAGCAGTTACAGCAGTGTACGCGAATATATAAAAGGCGAAAGCGAAATGACCGATAAAATGGTGTCGGCGATAACGAGATATAAAAAAGATATGTTTGTTATCATAGTCGACGCAGACGGCACCGTGATTTTCTCCGACAGCACGCTTTCGGACGGCTATATAAAGGGAAATGTCAGCGGCGGGCTGTCCTCCGACGATCTCGTTCGCAGATTTGATTCCGACGGCTCGTATCTCGGGGGGGTATTTTCCGAAAAGCATTATTCGTATGCGATTCCGATACCCGATGCGATAAATCCCGAATGCGTGATTTTCGCCTGTACGCCGCTCTCCTATACTGCGGGTATTGTCGGCTCGCTTAACCGAATGATTCTCATGGCATCAATGTGGGTGATGATCGCCGCACTTATTGCAAGCTATTTTATAAGCGAAAGGATAGTCAGACCGATAAGATCGATAAGCCGCGCCGCAAAATCTTTTGCCGCAGGTCATTTCGATGTGCGTGTTCCCGTAATCGGCGACAGCGAGATAAGCGAACTTGCAATGGCATTCAATAATATGGCATCAAGCCTTGCGACGCTGGAAGAAACGAGAAGTACTTTTCTCGCCAATGTTTCGCACGATCTACGTACGCCTATGACCACAATATCCGGATATATCGACGGAATTCTCGACGGAGCGATTCCGCCCGAAAAACAGTCCTACTATCTCGAAATCGTCGCTTCCGAGGTCAGACGACTCTCGCGTCTTGTTTCGTCGCTGCTTGATATATCGCGCATCGAGGCAGGCGAGCGCAAATTCAATATGCAGCCGTTCGACATTTGCGAAATGGCAAGACAGGTGCTTATCTCATTTGAAACACGGATAGAGCAGAAAAAGCTGGATGTCAATTTCGAATGTGATAACGACAGAGAATATGTAATAGCCGATAAAGACGCCATACACCAGATACTATACAATATATGCGATAATGCCGTAAAATTTTCCCGCGAAGGCGGCAAATATACCGTAAGCATTGCCGAAAAAGAAAAGAAAATTTATGTTTCGGTATATAACGAAGGCGAAGGAATTGCCCCCGAAGATTTGCCGCATATTTTCGACAGATTTTATAAAGCCGATAAGAGCCGCGGAAAGGATAAAACCGGCGTCGGACTCGGAATGTATATCGCAAAAACAATAATCGATGCGCATAACGAAACAATAACCGTAAACAGCAAGCAGGGACAGTATTGCGAATTTGTGTTTACATTAAAGCGCGCCCCGAAACAGACGCAAACCGGTTCATGAACAGAGACTGCGACAGGAGGTAACCCCTATGGCAAAGTTCACAAAGCAGGCAATATACAGCTCTTTTATGAAATTTCTGAGTGAAAAGCCGCTCGGTCAGATAACCGTCAAGGATATAGTCGACGACTGCGGCATAAACAGAAAAACTTTTTATTACTACTATCAGGATATATATGCGCTTGCCGATGAAATGTTCCGTGAAGACATCGCGCATATAAAAGAGGAAATCCCGCCCGACGGTCATTCGTGGTTTGAAATCCTGAAAGCGATTTCTTCATATATGTACGAAAGCAGAAAAGTTACACTTCATGTATTCAAGACAATCGGATACGAAAAAATGACCGATGTTTTTTATAATACCTGCCTCGATTATCTTCCGGATTTTATAAAAGAAAAGTCGGAAGGACTCACAGTTACCGAGTCGGATATGGAGCTTATCGTACATTATTCGGCGGTGTTTATATCGGGAGTGCTTGTGCGCTGGATATCGGACGGTATGAAGGAAATCCCCGTTGATCTTATGGAACGTTTCTCCCGTATCACCGACGGCATCGCAAGGCACTCTCTTGAAAATGCCGACAGAATTTACAGAGAGGAACATCGGTAATGACGCCGATAACTTTAATGATTTCGACAGAATGTTGATACTTTAATATTCCCAAAAAATCACAGAAAGGACGAATAGCATATGAATGAAGTAAAAAAACCGAAAAAACCGCTGATTTATTATTACAGCATTGTCATGCTGATAATACTTTTTTTCAACCTTATAATAGCACCGGCTATACAGCAGTCGAGAATCAAAGAGGTTGACTACGGCACCTTCATGTCGATGACCGAAAACAAGGAGATAGGGGAAGTCGAGGTGCAGGATAACCGCATCCTGTTTACCGATAAAGACGGAAAAACCATTTATAAAACAGGCAAAATGGACGATCCCGATCTCGTAAGCCGACTCAAAGAATCGGGCGCAAAATTCTCAAGCGAAATCGTCGAAGAGGTGTCGCCGATAGTCAGCTTCCTGCTGTCATGGCTGCTGCCGATTATAATATTTACCGCTATCGGCCAGTTTATTTATAAGAAAATGCTCAGTAAAGCATCGGGCGGCGACTCTTCCATGATGTTCAATATGGGTAAGAGCAATGCCAAAATATATGTAAAATCGTCGGACGGAATCAAATTTTCGGATGTTGCGGGAGAAGATGAAGCTAAGGAAAACCTTGCCGAAATTGTCGGATATCTCCACGATCCCGAAAAATATAAAGCCATCGGCGCGTCGATGCCCAAAGGCGTACTGCTTGTAGGCCCTCCCGGTACAGGTAAAACCATGCTCGCCAAAGCGGTGGCAGGTGAAGCGAATGTTCCGTTTTTCTCGATTTCGGGCTCCGACTTTGTGGAGATGTTTGTCGGTATGGGCGCATCAAAAGTGCGTGACCTTTTCAGACAGGCAAAAGAAAAAGCACCCTGTATAGTCTTTATAGACGAGATAGATGCCATCGGACAGAAACGTGACGGCAGACTCGGCGGAAATGACGAACGCGAGCAGACTCTTAACCAACTTCTGACCGAAATGGACGGATTCGACGGCAATAACGGCGTAATTATTCTCGCCGCAACAAACCGTCCCGAATCTCTCGATCCTGCGTTAACGCGCCCCGGTCGATTCGACAGAAGAGTTCCGGTCGAGCTTCCCGACCTGAAGGGCAGAGAAGCCATTCTCCGCGTACACGCGAAAAAAATCAAGACTGCACAGAATATCGATTACGAAAAAATCGCGAGAATGGCATCGGGCGCATCGGGTGCCGAACTTGCGAATATAATCAATGAGGGAGCGCTCAGGGCAATCCGCGATTCGAGAACAGAGGTAACCGAAGAAGATCTCGAAGAAAGCATCGAGACCGTAATCGCGGGATATCAAAAGAAGAATGCCATTCTGACCGATAAGGAAAAAATGATTGTATCATATCATGAAATCGGTCATGCTCTTGTGGCGGCTATGCAGACAAACTCCGCCCCCGTTCAGAAAATAACGATTATTCCCCGAACTTCGGGAGCACTCGGCTATACAATGCAGGTTGAAGAGGGAAATCATTACCTTGTAAGCAGGGAAGAACTCGAAAATAAGATTGTTACGCTGACAGGCGGCAGAGCGGCAGAAGAGGTTGCGTGCGGTATCGTAACGACCGGCGCATCAAACGATATCGAGCAGGCGACAAAACTTGCGAGAGCCATGATATCTCAGTACGGAATGAGCGATAACTTCGGTATGGTTGCGCTTGAAACGGTGACAAATAAATATCTCGGCGGAGATTCGTCACTTGCCTGCTCGGAGCAGACTCAGACGTTGATTGACAATCAGGTCGTCGAAATAGTCAAAAACGCCCATAAAAAGGCATATGATATACTTGTCGCAAACCGTGATAAACTTGACAGCCTTGCCAAATATCTCTACGAAAAAGAAACAATCACGGGTGAGGAATTTATGAATATACTCAATACCTCGGATAATGTCTGATATTACAGCTTAAAAGCAAAAACATCTGTTTCATTTGAAACAGATGTTTTTGCTTTTTATAAGATATTTGTGTATCGGTTATCTTAAATGCTCTACCGCGTCTCTGTAATCGTCCTTGCCGAATACCGCCGAGCCAGCGACCACGACATTGACACCCGATGCGCGGACTTCACTCACATTCGACTGCGATATGCCGCCGTCCATCTCAATGTCGAAATCGAGATTTTTCATCATTCGCAATGATACCGCCTCTTCGGCTTTTTTCAGAGCCTCCGGCATAAATTTCTGACCGCCGAATCCGGGCTCAACCGACATTATCAGCAGTAAATCGATAAGATGCGCATACTTTTCGATGTCGGCAATAGGCGTTTTCGGCTTGATTGCCAGACCGACACGACAGCCGCGACCTCGGATTTCGGCTATCGTTTTTTTGACATCATCCGCCGCTTCAAGATGAAAACATATAAGATCCGCACCCGCAGACGCAAAATCGGAAATGTATCTTATCGGTTCGTTTATCATCAGATGTACATCGAAGAACAGCCCCGATTTTTTTCTTATGCACTTGTATACCGGAGCCCCGAACGATATGTTCGGCACGAATGAGCCGTCCATAACATCAATGTGAAGCCATTCGGCTCCCGCTTTTTCGACGGCCGCAACTTCCTCTCCGAGCCTTGAAAAATCGGCGGCAAGTATCGACGGCGATACAATATTTTTTCTTTCCATAGTTTTGTTGTCTCTTTTCAAAATGTTAATTTACGACAGAAAGCTGCCCGATAATCGGAAATCAATCCGAAATCAGCAGACAAACGGCGTGCGCCGCGATGCCCTCACCGCTGCCTGTAAATCCGAGCTTTTCTTCTGTTGTGGCCTTAATACTGATTCGACTGATGTCGGTGCCAAGCGTATCGGCGATTTTTGACCGCATTTTGTCAATATACGGCGCGAGCTTCGGTGCTTCGGCGATTACGGTGGCATCGATATTCGAAATGCGCCAACCCTTGCCGTAAACAATTTCCTTTACTTTTGAGCAAAGTATGAGGCTGTCGGCACCGAGATAGCGGTCGTCATTGTCGGGAAACAGCTTTCCGATGTCGCCGAGTGCCAGGGCGCCGAGCATCGCGTCCATAATCGCGTGTAGAAGCACATCGGCATCCGAGTGACCGAGCAGCCCTTTTTCATAGTCTATTTTCACTCCGCCGATAATAAGATCCCGCCCGCTCGCAAGCCTGTGTACATCGTATCCGTGACCGACTCTGATATCATTCATCTTTTTTCGAATCCTCTCTGTTTTTGATTATCGCCTCCGCAAAAATCAAATCTTCGGGAGATGTGATTTTGATGTTCGAATAACCGCAGTCTACGAGCTTTACGGTAAATCCCGCGTGTTCGACTATTGAGCAGTCATCAGTCGCCTTGAAATTATCTTTTTCGGAAACCGATATCGCCGCACGGTATAAATCGGCATAAAAAACCTGAGGCGTCTGAATAATCCAGACTTTATCGCGGTCAAGAGTTTTGTCGACAAAATCGCCGAGTGCGGAAAGTTTGACCGTGTCCTTGCTTTTTACACCTGCCGTCGCCGAACGGCGGTCAAATCCCGCAAGTACGACCTTTTTTATCTGCTCTGCCGTTATAAGCGGACGCGCACCGTCATGAATCGCCACGAAATCGGTCTCATCCGAAATTTCGCAGAATCCTTTCAAAACCGATTCCTGACGTGTTTCTCCGCCCGCAATAATTTTTGTCACTTTTTCGATACCGTATTTTTCGAGCAGATTCGGATAAAGAGCGACCTCATCCTCACGTGCGACAATTATTATCTCGTCGATGTATTCGCTCTCTTCGAACGGGAGCACCGAACGTATTACAACCGGTATGCCGCAAAGATTCAGCATCTGCTTGGTCACATTCGAATTCATCCTGCTGCCGCTTCCCGCCGCCACGATTATCGCGGTTGTATGATGATGCTTGGAACTTGAAAATGTGCGCATCACCTCACCGATTTTATCATGTAATGCCATTTTTATGACCATACCTTTCTTTGAAAGAGCCGACAAATTTTTGTCGGCTTTTGCCGTCAAACTATATTCTGTATATACCGTCACCTTCGCAGTATATTACGGTTTCATAAAATGCTTTTATCGCTTTTTTAAGATAAAGAATGTCTGCCGTGCCTGCGGTTTCGTATGCGGAATGCATCGCAAGCTGAGCAAGACCTATGTCGACCGTGTTCAGCGATACCTGCGTTGATGAGATGTTTCCGAGTGTCGATCCGCCCGCAAGATCCGAGCGGTTGGCGAAAACCTGCACGGGTACATCGGCTTTTTTGCATATCTCCCCGAATATTGCGGCAGACAGCGCATCGGTTGTGTATCTCTGATTGGCATTGTATTTGATTACAACGCCCTTGTTCATATAAGGCGAATTGTCACAATCGGAAAGTTCGGGATGATTCGGATGCTTCGCATGACCGTTGTCCGCCGATACCATAAATGATTTCGCAATCATCCGCAGATAGTCATCTCCGCTTATGTCAAGAGCGGAGCATATCCGCCTCAGCGTGTCGTAAAGGAATGTCGATGCCGCACCCTGTTTTGACTGACTGCCTGTTTCTTCGTTGTCGAATACGGCATATACGGGTATGACGCCTTTTGTCGGTTCGGATGAAATGAATCCCTCCAGACTGCCGAATGCACAGCCTAAATTGTCAATTCTCGGCGCGGAAAAGAATTCGCCCGAAAGACCGATAAATGTCGCTTTCGTACGGTTGTACAGATATAAATCGGATGCGACTATATCTTCTGCCGAAACATTTGCACAATCGGCAATTTCCTTTTCAAGAGCACCCGCCTCCGAGACGTCTCCGATAATCGGAAGCAGATCGGTTTGCGCGTTGTATCTGTATCCGTCGTTTATTGTTCTGTTGAAATGTATGCAGACATTCGGAATTATCGCGACATCGCGGTCGATGTTGACCGTTTTTGATTCAAATCTGCCGTCTTTTTTGATAATGACTCTTCCCGCAACCGACAGGGGACGGTCAAACCAGCTCGACATAATCATACCGCCGTATTTTTCGGTGTTCAGCTTTGTGTAGTTGCCGAGAGCCGTCATCTCGCCGCTGCTTTTGATTTTGAACATCGGCGAATCGCTGTGACTTGCGCATATCATAAATGAATCGGTTGTGTCGCCGCTTTCTTTCGGAATTTCGAAAGCGATTATCGACGAGCGGTTTCTTGTAACATAATATTTTCCGCCACGGACGATATCGAATTTTCCACCCTCTTCAAGTCTTGCGTATCCGATATCATCAAGCCTCTTTGAAATGTTTTCAACCGCGTGAAAAGCGGTCGGGCTTTCCTCGATAAACGACATAAGCGATGCCGCACAGTCGGTAAATGATTTGTCGAATTTATTCATAATAATAAACCGTACCTTTCAGGCCGAATTCGAAAGTCCCTTACATCCGGTTTTCACCGAAAATGCAAATAATATTCTGCTTTCAACTGATTTTAGCACAAATTTAAAGGGATTGCAAGGGATTTGCCGCTAATATTTGAATTATGGTAAGCGTTCATAAAAAGTTTGCCGTTTGATAAAAAGTATGTGAATTTTTTACATTGATTTTCAAAGGTTAATGTGGTATAATCCGAAATAAAGAATACACTGCCGGTTTATTGATAAAAAATCGAAACTTTGTATTGATAATACGTGAAGTCATTATTTTTCGGATATGGGTTTTGCACGCCGCAAGTCAGACATTACCAATCGTTATTAAATGATCGAAAGCGGCGAAAACTCTCACAGAGAAAGGTATGGTAACAAAAGTGAAGAAAATATACAGATATCTTTGCTTGATTCTTTGCATTGCATCTGTGCTTTGTCTTTTTGCCGGATGTAAAAGCGGGCAGAATGATGAAACGACGGCAGCACAGACAACCGAAAAACCCAAGGAGGGTATAGCGGTTGATAAATCATCGGTAATCATTGCCGTCGGTCAGACCGAAAATCTTACCGTCACATTGCTCTCGACGGGCGTTGAAACATCGAATGTAATATGGGAATCGGCAGATACCGCTGTCGCAACCGTGAATCCGTCGGGCATGATTACAGGCGTTTCCGAGGGAACGACAACAGTAAGCGCATCAACAATCGACAATAAATATACCGTAAGCTGCAAAGTTACGGTTACGGCATCACTGTCGGGCATAAGCATCGAAGGCGATCTTAATATCAACATAGGTGAAACAAAGAAGATTGAGGTAAAAACAGTCCCCGAAAATATAAACGTATCGCTTAATTGGCAGTCGACAGTTGAAAATGTTGTCATGGTTTCGGATGACGGAAGCGTTACCGGACTTATGAGCGGAACGTCAACCGTCATTGCCACAACCGCCGACGGAAAATATACGGCAACCTGCAACGTGACCGTAATGAATCCGGTTTCATCGATTGAATTTGAAGAAACAAATATAAAGATAAATAAAGGAATAAGCAAAAAACTCGAATATACCGTAAATCCCGTTGATGCGACCGGACAGACGTTTGCATGGGAAAGCTCGGATAATAATGTTGCGACTGTATCCGAAGCGGGAGTTGTTACGGCTCTTGCCACAGGTACCGTAACAATTAAAATAACAGCGCCCAACGGTGTCAGCGCAACCTGCATCGTGGAGGTTACAACATCGGTAACCGGAATTGTACTTGATAAATCCGAACTGACGATTGAAATAGGCCTTACGGGCGAACTTATCGCGACCGTACTTCCGGAAGATGCATCTGTTCAGACGGTTGTATGGACATCTTCGGATCCCAAAATCGTCTCGGTCGGCGAGGACGGAATACTGACGGCACTTAAAGTCGGCTCGGTTGTCGTTACCGCATCGACTCTTGACGGCAGTATGAGCGCAGAATGCAATGTTACGGTCATTGATCCGTCGGTGTCGATTTCGTTTGAGCAGTCGGAGATTACACTGAAACTCGGAAACGAAACAGAAGACCATATGACTCTTGTTCCGATTGTCACACCCGCAAATGCCGACGAAACATTCACATGGGTTTCTTCGGACGATAAAATTGTCACTGTCAGCGCATCCGGTGTTATAAGAGCAAAAGAGCTCGGAAGTGCGGTTATTACCGTTAAGGGATCCTCGGGTGCCACGGCAGAGATTTCGGTAACAGTCGAAAAAGCGCCTGTATTTATATCGGTCGAATCGGTCAAGGGAATTTCGGATGAGCTCGAAAGCGAGGGAATGATAACGGTAAGCGAAGGGCAGTATGTAAATCTCACCGTAAAGATAAGCCCCGCAAGCGCTACCGATCAGACATATACCTTTACAACATCAACAGCCGCCGTAAAGATAAAAGACGGCAAGCTCTTCGGCGTCAAGTCGGGAACCGCAATAGTTACTATTGTGGCAAATAACAAGGGCGGCAAAAAGGTTTCTTCCGAGCAGATTATAATTCGCGTAACCGCAATCGACAGCGATTCGAAAAATCAGGCAATAAGCGAATATAATTCCAAACTTACGGCGGAAAATGAACTTTACAGCACAAATACGGCAAATATTACCGCAAAATATCAATCCAAAATCACAGAACTTGAAAGCAAAATAAACAGCCTGTCGGTAACCGAGGAAGATTTGACCGCGGCAGAGGCCGAGCTTAAAGTTTATGAAAATAACCTCAAAAAGGCCGAGGAAAGCGGCAACGCGGATGAAATCGAGAAATGCCGCGGAAAGATAACCGAATGCAGCGGAAGAATTGCCGACATAAAGAAAGATCTTTCCGCACGTTCGGATGCCGAGTCTCAGCTTAAAACCGTAAAGAATAAATATAACAGTGAACTTGCCGATGAAAAGAGCCGTCATGACAGTGCGGTTGCAAAACTTAAAGAAGAGTACGATTACATTCAGCGCTACCTTTAAGCCTTAATTCATAGGCAAATATGAAAAAACTCCCGATGCACCGCATCGGGAGTTTTTGTTCTTCTTGATTTGAAAAAGTAAAGACCGAACTTTATCAGTCCTCGCTTGTCTTGTCCTCGTCGTCGTCGCTTATCTCAAAAGAGAACAGCTTGTTGCAGTTCGGACAGCGGATTTCTTTTCTGTCGAGGAGTGATTCGTCAAAGTAAATGGTTTCACCGCATTCGGGACATTCGACTTCGAAAACATCGCCGCCGTCGTCCTCGTCGTCCTCATCGTCTGCCGAGTCGTTATCATCCTCGTCGTCGTTCTCGTCTTCGATTTCGCCGTCATCTTCATATCCGTCTGAATCGTCATCGCCGTCTGTACCGCAAATGACATCCTCAACGTCGCCGAGATCGGAATCAAGCTCCGAAAGATATTCTTCGAGATTGTCCATTCTGTCCGAAATGCTGTCGTCAACCTCGCACATATCACCGAGTATCTCCACAACCGAAGCAAGTATCTTTTTTTCGGGTGTGTCCGACTTGAAATCAAGACCTTCCATCAATCCCTTAAGATATGCTATTTTTTCGTTTACAGTCATTTAACCAACCTCCGATTTAATATAATTCGGCGATTATGCTCTTGACAGATATTCGCCTGTTCTGGTATCGATTTTGATTTTTTCGCCGGGACCTACAAACAGCGGAACTTTAATCTGAGCGCCTGTCTCAAGAGTTGCGGGCTTCAGAGTATTTGTAGCTGTATTTCCCGCAAATCCGGGATCTGTCTCGGTGATTTCAAGCTCAACAAATGTGGGCGGCTCAACGCCGAATACCTTTCCTTTGTAGGAAAGAAGCTTGCAAACCATTTCTTCTTTAACGAACTTGAATGAATCGGGAAGGACATCGCGGTTTACGGGTGTCTGTTCGTAAGTTTCCTGATCCATAAAGTAATAAAGCTCACCGTCGTTGTAAAGATACTGCATATCTTTTCTCTCGATATAAGCGGTCTCGAATTTTGCCGTAGGGTTGAACGATGTTTCGGTTACGGCACCGGTGAGTACGTTTTTCATCTTGGTTCTGACAAATGCGGCGCCTTTACCGGGCTTGACATGCTGGAATTCTATAACCTGCATAACCTTTCCGTCCATCTCAAAGGTAACGCCGTTGCGGAAATCACCCGCAGTAATAGCAGTTCCCATACTGAAAACCTCCATAAATGTTTTATAAAATATCTAATGTATTGTACTACAATTCAATTCAATTTTCAAGTGTTTTTTATAAAAAAAACCGATTATCAAAGAATTATGAGATTTTTGGGACTTTTTGTTATGTCAACAGCACCTTTTTCGGTAAAAATGACCATATCTTCGATGCGTACGCCGAATCTTCCGCCAATGTAAATGCCCGGTTCACAGGTGACAACATGACCGATATCCATTGCAACCTCACCGCTTCGGCTGACATAGGGAGCCTCGTGAATGTCCATTCCGACTCCGTGACCGAGCCCGTGACCGAAACAGTCGCCGTATCCTGCTTTTGCGATAATCGAACGCGCAACACCGTCAAGTTCTTTTCCCGTTTTGCCCACGGCATATGCGTCAAGAGCGGTAAGCTGAGCTTCCAGAACTGTTTCGTAAACTTTCTTCATTTCGTCGGTGCATTTGCCGACACATACGGTACGCGTCATATCCGAACAGTAGCCGTTGTACAGCGCACCGAAGTCCATCGTCAAAAATCCTTCTTCGATTTTTCTGTCGCGCGGAACGCCGTGCGGACGCGAAGATGCGCTTCCCGATACCGCAATCGTGTCAAACGAAACCGATTTTGCTCCGTGCGAACGCATGTAAAATTCAAGTTCAAGCGCAATTTCAAGTTCTGTGCGGTCGGGATTTATGTATCCCAAAATGTGTTCAAACGCCGAATCGGCGATTTTCTGAGCGGCAATGATAGTTGATATTTCGTCTGCATCTTTCTTCATGCGCATCCTGCCGATCGCACCGCCCGACGGTATCAAAACGTATCCCGCAAGCATGCCCGACTCATAGTTCGCCTTTTCGAGACATGTAAGTGAATCCTCTTCGTAGGCAAGCGTTTTGACATTTTCGGAGTCGAGTATTTTTCTTACCGATGCGGAAGGGAAATGCTGGTCTATCAGTATAACTTTCGCGTTTGAAAACGCTTGTTCGCGGGCCGCTTCGATGTATCGAAAATCGGTCAGTAAATATGTGTTCTTTCTTGTGACAATCACAAATCCGTCGGTAAAATCAAATCCCGAAAGATATTTCTGATTTTTGCAGTTTGTTACAATAATGCCGTCGGCGCTCTCGGGAAGCATCGACATAAGACGTTCTGATCTCGTCATGATCTTATTCCTTCTTTCAGTAAATTCTCATAATATTTTTTCATTGTCAGCGCATCTTCCGCCTGCGTTCCCGCAGATTCGCAGATTATGCGCGGAGAATATCCGTCTTTGTATATTGCCTCCATAAGCGGTTCATACGGAGGACCGAATGTGTCATCATCGAATGTGAGATGTCTTTTTTCTCCCTTGTCGGTGAATTCTATCATTGAGAAATGGCAATGCAGATTGTCCGCATATTCGTAGCCGAGCTTTTCGCCGATAGTCGAGAACACCCTGCGGTAGTCGTCCGGCGTTTTGAACAGATTTCCGATGTTTCTTGCGTTCATATGTCCGAAATCAACGACCGGACGCAGACGTTTGTCCATCGAGCATATTTCGAGTACCTCGTCGAGAGTGCCGAGCTGATTTAACTTGCCCATCGTTTCAAGACCGAATGAAACATCGGTGTCGGAAAATTTTTCAAGCGCCTTGTACATTGTGTCTTTTGAAAGCGCCAGCGCTTCCGAACGGGATATTTTGGATGCGCTGCCCGTGTGAATGACTATGATATTTGCTCCCATTGCCTCGGATGCGGCGATGCTTTGCTCAATATAGTCAAGACTTTTGAGCCTTTTTTCGATTTCCGTTCCCGAAAGCGAAATGTAATACGGAGAGTGAAACGAAAGAGCTATCTTGTATTTTTTCGCCTGCTGCCCGATTTTCGCAAAAGTCTCGGGCGAGCCGTTGACGCCGTTCCCGGCGCTGTATTCGAAAGCGTCAAGACCGCGCGCGGCAATCCATTCGGGCGCTTCGCTTGTTGATTTGTGACCTTCGGCAATGAACGATGCCGAACTGCCGCTGGGACCGAATAATGCACTCATTTTTGAACTTTGCTCCTTTTATCTTTTCTTACCGTAAGATTTTTCCAGTTTTCGAATTCCGCATCTCTTCCCGCGTGATGCCCGAAAAAACGCCTCATGCAGGGATATTCGCCGAGCCTTTTTATTCTGTGAAGCAAATCGGTTCTGTCGTCTATCGGCGGAACGAGTATCGTGACAAGCCCTGCGCGTTTGCCGGCAAGCATATCGGTAAAAATCTGATCGCCGAGCGATGCGGTATGCGTCTTGTCGGCTCCGATTTTGCCCAGTGCTTCCGTAAGCACTTTTGTGCCGGGCTTTCGCGCTTCGGCAAAAAACGGAATCGAAAGACTTTCCGCAAATTTTTTTACTCTCGGCGGATGATTGTTTGACAGAAAAACAAATTTTATTTCCGATTTTTCCATATCCGAAATCCATTTTTTTACGGGCTCCGTCGGGAGCGGATCGCCGTAAGTGACAAGCGTGTTGTCGATGTCGCAGACAAGCGTGTCGATGTTTATACTGTGAAGAAAATCGGGTGTAATTTCATAAATGTTGTTGAAATAATAATCCGGTATCATAATTCTCCTAATGAAATTTTGCGGTGTAATGCACAAAAACGGACCGATGTTTTATTTTCCGCCGCTTTCTTCGTCGGGGCACTTGCCGTCATCATTCGAGTCGATGTCGTTTTCGCCGATTGACGACGGTCCTTTTCGATGAAGAGTCGACAGCGGATTGTGTTTCATGGCCTCTTCCATTCCCGCGTTGCTTACATGAGTGTATATCTGTGTCGTGTTGAGCTGCTCGTGACCGAGTATTTCTTTCAGAACACGTACGTCTACCTGCCCCGACTGATACATAAGCGTTGCTGCGGTATGACGCAGTTTGTGTACCGAAAGATGCCTGTATCCGAGCCCGGCCGCGTTCAGATATTTGTAGACAAGTGCCTGAACCGTTTTGTTGCTGATTCGTGAGCCTCTGCTGCTTATAAAAAGCGCGCTTCTGTCTTTTATTTCAAGCGACTGACGGTGCAAAATCCAGGCGGAAAGCGAATTTTGACAGGCCTCGTTAAGGTAGATTATTCTTTCCTTGCTGCCTTTTCCCGTCACGCGAAGTGAACGCAGACTCGGATCGATGTCTTTCAGACTTATTCCGACAAGCTCGGAAAGTCTCATTCCGCAGTTCAGAAAGAGGGTAATAATGCAGTAATCCCTGACGCGGTTTTTGGAGTCGGGATAATTTTCAACCGCTTCGAGCAGTTTAATACATTCTTCCTCGGTCAGATATTTCGGCAGAGCGGGCTTTACTGAAGGCGATTCTATGTCCTTAACCGGATTTTCCTCAAAGTAATGACGCTTCACGGTAAGATATTTGAAAAAGCTCCGCAGAGACGATAACTTTCTCGCACGTGATTTCGCGTGATTGTCGCGTTCGGACGCGGCATACATAAAGAACGAATACACATCATCCGAACTTATGTTTTTGCAGAATTCAACATCGACCGACGAAATATCGATTTTGTCAAACTCTTCGCTTTTGGTTGAAATGTTTTTTTGACGGGCTATCAGATAGCGGAAGAACAGCGATAAATCGGTGAGATACTGCTCGACCGTCAGCTTGCTTCGGTTTTGTACCGTAAGCTTGTAAAAGGCAAATTCATCTAAAATTTTCGGATATTCGTCCATAAACTCACTCTCGTATACGGTTGCTAAATTTTCCTTTTTATTTATTGTTTATTCACAATTATGGGTTAAAATACACTAAATACAATTTGTTTTCGGGAAGTAGACATATATGTTGCAGTTTATTAAAGATAACAGCTCGATGATGGTACGCATGATAGTGTATCAGCTTGCCATGTCGATATTCGGCTTTTCGCTGTCGATGGCGTGCGCCAAAAATACGACGCTTCTTTTGATATCGGGCATTTTCGCCGTCGGACTTTATCTCTTTCTTCTTTATTTTATGGTGTATGAAAGCGGTCAAAAAGACGGCATCAAAATCGAAAGCGGACGCCTTAAATTCAGCCCGTATAAGGGTTTGCTCGTGTCTCTTTGCGCAAACTCGCTTAATTTTATTCTCGCAATTCTCGCAATTATCGGCAAGGCATCGATTTCAAATCTCGGATTTTTCGAACGCGCCGCAGATCTTTCGCTTGCGGAAG
>CAZHPU010000008.1:0-23562 GCA_964534435.1 uncultured Lachnospiraceae bacterium
ATCATCCAGCATTTTTTCGCCGTTTTTGTTGGCGTTATTCATAGAGTTTCTTCTTGCGGCATGCTCTGCCGCAACAGCTTCACTTACCGCACAATATAGCATAGTGGAAATATACTGTATTGCCACATTCTTTATTATCTCATCCAAAGACGGTTCGTATATCGCCAATTCGGTTGAAAAATCTGTATCTTCCTTTTTAACAAGCGGGAAAATCTGTTCGGCACGAGGAATTTGTGTTAATATTGAGGTAAATTCGGTATAAACAATTGTTATACTGCTGTATCTGTCGGCTGTATATGCATCATATAGTAATTTTCCTATGTTAAAGCAGTCTGAGATTTTAACATTTGACGATAAGCCGTAAAGAGAACTGATAATTTCTTTGCCGCCTGTCTTGTAATGTTCAAGACTTTTCTTTCCTATCGGCAAGACGGCGGAATTATTATTTTCGATTTCATCCGAAACAAATCGAAAAAGATTGGAATTGTACCCACCGGCAAGACCGCGATCACCGCTGATTACTATAAAACATTTCTTTCCGGATTCGTGGTTACCGAAAAGTTCGGAATAATATGCCTGGCGGTCATGACTTAACGCATAAAGCGTATCTGAAAGAACAGTATGTATTGATTTTGTGGAGAGGGCACGTGTCTTGGCTTTTTGAAGCTTAGATGTTGAGACAAGCTCCATTGCATGAGTAATTTGCAGTGTACTTTCAACACTTTTAATACGGCTTTTAATAGCCTTCATTGAAACTTCTGCCATTATAAGCTACCGTCCGTAAAATTTGATGAATATTCAAGGACAACATCCTTAATACGATTGGCATTTTCGTCTGACAAAATTCCGCTGTTTTTAATTTCTTCTGTAATCTCGCTGTGATTAACCGAAATAAATTCAAGAAGCTGTTTTTCGAAGGTTTTAATTCTGCTTACGGGAATATTACGCAGCAAATCGTGAACAACCGCATAAATTATAACTACCTGCTGTTCAACCGGCATCGGCTCATTGCGGCCTTGCTTCAATACTTCTACAATTCGCTCGCCCTGGGCCAGACGACGTTTCGTATCATCATCCAAATCAGATCCGAACTGGGCAAAAGACTGTAATTCTCTATATTGTGCATATGCAAGTTTCAAAGGACCGGAAACTTTTTTCATTGCTTTTATCTGTGCGTTGCCTCCGACACGGGAAACAGAAATTCCGGGATTCACAGCAGGTTTGATTCCGCTGTGAAAAAGTTCTGTTTCAAGAAATATCTGACCGTCGGTTATTGATATAACATTTGTCGGAATATAAGCGGAAACATCTCCCGCCTGAGTCTCAATAATCGGTAATGCGGTTATCGATCCTCCTCCGTATTCCGGAGCAACTCGTGCGGCCCGTTCAAGAAGCCTTGAATGAAGGTAGAAAACATCTCCGGGATATGCTTCACGTCCTGGTGGTCTGCGTATTAAAAGAGAGAGTGCGCGATAGGCAACAGCATGTTTTGACAAATCATCATAAACTATGAGAACATCTTTGCCCTGATGCATAAAATACTCTGCAATGGCACATCCGGAATATGGGGCAATATACTGAAGCGGAGCAAGATCCGACGCGGTTGCAGATACAACGATTGTATAATCCAAAGCACCGTTTTTATAAAGCGTGTCGGTGATTTGAGCAACTGTGGAATTTTTTTGCCCGATTGCAACATAAATGCAAATTATTCCCGTGTTTTTTTGATTTATGATTGTGTCTATGGCTATTGATGTTTTACCGGTCTGTCGGTCGCCGATTATAAGTTCACGCTGACCTCTGCCGATAGGTATCATTGAGTCAATGGCTTTAATTCCGGTCTGTAATGGCACACTGACAGATTTACGTTCTATTATTCCCGGTGCAGGGGATTCAATAGGCATAAATTTACTCGATTCAATCGGACCTTTTCCGTCTATTGGCTGCCCGAGTGCGTTTACCACTCTTCCGATCAGTGAGTCGGAAACCGGTACGGAAACAATTTTGTTTGTTCTTTTGACTATGTCTCCCTCACAAATGCCTTCATCCGAGCCGAGCATAACAACGCTGACATATGTTTCTTCAAGATTAAGAGCCATGCCGTATTCACCGTTCGAAAATAAAAGAAGCTCATTCAGCATACATTTATCCAAACCGTGAACTTTGGCAATGCCGTCTCCGATTTGAATAACATAACCTATTTCGCTTTGCTCAATTTTCGATGAATAGGTTTTTATTCTGTCTTTAATTACTTTACTGATATCATCTGCATTTATTGGCATATTTGATCTCCGATTCGTTTTTATTAACGGTTTCAATGAATTTTTTGAAAAATTCGTTTTATTAATAAAAATAAGCTTTACTGTTAGATTACAATATCCAAAAGATCCTTTTTTATATTGTTAAGTCCGGTTGCAATGCTGGCGTCGGTTAAGGAATCAGGATATTCGATTATCATTCCGCCCAAAATTTCAGTGTCCACTTTATTGTATAGAATAACATTATGCTTCCTTTTGTTTTCAAGTGATTTTTTGAGGCGGTCGATCTCATCATTATTAAGAGGGACAGCAGTAATTACCGTTATCTTTTCAATTTTATTTACTCGTTCATATTCATTATCAAAGAATTTTATACAATCGGCAAGCTTGTACGCCAAAAGCTTTTCTGTAAGAATCATGATAAAATTGACAACATACGGATGAGCATCGGCTAATATTTCTTTTACAGCAGAAAGACGAACATTTTTTTCTATTCCCGGACAATCAAGAAAAACAATAAAATCACTGTTTTCTGTCAAAACGGTATTTATCTCATGTAAATCCGATCTGACATCTTCGGCACAATTATCCTCAAGTGAAAGATCGAAAAGAGCCTTGCCGTACAGTTCGGAAATATTCATTTGCTTATTCCTCCGACGTCTGTATTATCGTTTTCCGAATCTTTTATAAGACCGTCGATTATTTCATGCTGTTTATCTTCACTGATTTCTTTTTTGATTATTTCGGATGCAAGAGAGACGGCTATGTCGGAAATTTCATTTTTAACTTCATTTACAGCATTCTGCTTTTCAAGTTGGATTTGTTCTTCTGCACGTTCAACTATCTTCTCTGCCTTCATACGTGCATTCTGCATGAGTTCCTCTTCGGTAAGCTGAGCCTTTTTGGTTGCGCTTCTCACAATCTCTTCGGCATCTTCTTTTGCCTTTGAAAGTTTCTCGGTGTATTCTTCTTTCAGCTTTTCGGCAGAAACGGATGCCTTTTTGGCATCGTCATATATACTGTTTATCTCTTTTTCGCGCTTATCGAGAATTGCTTTTACGGGTTTGAATAGTATCTTCTTCATAAGCAGAAAAAGAATAAGAAGATTGCCCCAAGTAAATATTATTTCCCACTTGTCGATTGTAACAAATGAAAGAAAATCTTCCATTGATTTTTGCTCCTTTTGTAAACTGCAATTTAATTAGAGAAGATTTACCAAAGGATTTGCATAAATCAGAATCAGTGCAATGACCAAAGAGTAAATACCCGTTGATTCCGCAACAGCGCAGCCGAGCAGCATAGTGCTTGTAACAGTGCCTTTACATTCGGGTTGTCTTCCGATAGCCTCAAGTGCTTTGCTTACCGCAATGCCTTCACCGATGCCGGGGCCAAGACCTGCAATCATTGCGATTCCCGCTCCTATTGCAGAAGCTGCGAGTACAATAGCTTTTTCCATTTTGATTTCCTCCTGAAATTCAAATAAAATATATAATAAATGTGTAACTAATTCAAATTATGTCTCATTGGCATTCGATATATATACCATAGTCAGCATGCAGAAGATATATGCCTGCAAACAACCTGAAAATAAATCAAAATAAATTGACAGGACAGCAGGTATTCCAAGCTGAAATATCGGAATGGATTTAATGAAACTGTTTGATACAAATGAGAGAACAACCGCGCTCAGTGATGCAAGCGCCGTGTAAACAAGTTTTGAAATAACGAGCCCTGAGGTTATATTTCCGAAATGTCTGAACGCCATTGATACCGGGCTTGCAACGGTACTGATGACATTAAGAGGGAAAAGTATCGGGACAGGTTGAAAGAATGATTTCAGGTATGAAAGAATTCCGCTTGTTTTGATTGATTCGGCTTGGACAATTACAAATGTCACAAGTCCCCAAGCGAGAGTTACACTTAAATCGGCGGTTATGGGACGCATACCCACAAGACTGGATAAACTGCCTAAAGCGGAAATAGTGAAAACAGTTCCGATATATGGAGCGTATCTAATGTTTCGTTCTCCCATTGTGTCATTAACCAGGTCATACAATTTGGAAACTATCAGCTCGGCTACGATTTGTCTTTTACTTTGGGGATGATCCTTAAGCCCTCGCGTCAGAAAAATACAAACAGCAACAATTACCGCCATTAAAATCCACATATTCACTATTGTTTCGGTAATCGGTATTCCGCCGAGAATTGGAATCGTATAGTAGATTTTAGGTCCTGTTACATTCATTTTTTTGAATCCTTCTTTGAATCAATCAGATTTATTCCTACAATGACAACTCTCGGAAACAAAAAGGGAAGTGCAACAGCAATGTAATTAAAGATAGGAAGCTTAATGGCAATTATTATTGTAACGGCAATAACAGCAAGGCGTATAAAATATGAGAATGTCATAATTGATTTCCCGTTGTTTACATCGTCTTTTTGAGATATTCTTTCAATGGAAAATGCCAAAAACAGGTAATTTGCTATCGTAACCAGTGTACCCAAAGCAGCGCCGGTAACAACTTTATAGTCAAATTTGCCTAAAGCGGCGAATATAGCCACCATTATTACCGACATAACAATCACACCGATTGACAGTTTATAAAATTCTCTTTTCAAGTCAAAATTCAGCATATAAAATTCCTCTTTGCATCTCACTGTTTTTTATCTATATTTCGATTATCATTTTTATCATCTGATTTGTTTAAGAACATATGTAAATACTTGAACATACCGTAAACTCCCGATAAAACGCCTAATATGATGGCCACAACCATAACATAATTCGGTAAATTATATTTTTCGGTAAAATAATAGGCCGGTAAAATGCATATAGCTACATTTGTTATAAATATTATCGGTGCCTGGACATAAGCGGTATATGCATATATTATTTTTGACATTAAACTTTTACCTTGATTTTTCATTAAAAATAACCTCATTAACGCTTGTTTTACAATAGCACGGTATGAGTTAATATAATAAAAATGCAACAACCGACATATCCGAATTATTATAACTTGATTTTAAGAAAAATGCAATAGGTAAATATCAAAAATCGAAAACTTGCCGAAAATTTTATTTCAAAAAATCATAAAAACTATTGCATTTTATATAACCATTTGTTATAATATGAAATCGATTTACAGGCTTAAACTTGATAATGATTAAGCCTAAGCTGCTGTCTTTTTGATGGCGGCAAATTTTATTTTATTTTGATTTCCATAAGAAAGGAAGCCCGACTTTTGTATGGGCTATGGTCAAAAAAATGTATGATAGCACAGGAGAAAATGTAATAATCAGCTTGAGAAAAGTATCTAAATCATTTGACGGTGAAACAGTTCTTGATCATATTGATCTTGATATTCACGAAAATGAATTTGTAACTATTCTCGGACCATCCGGATGCGGCAAGACAACAACGCTCAGAATTATCGGCGGCTTTGAAAAGCCGGATGACGGAGTTGTTTTGTTTGAAAATCAAAATATAGCGAATATACCGCCTTATAAACGAAATATAAATACCGTATTTCAACGTTATGCGTTATTTCCTCACCTGAATGTTTATGAAAATGTGGCATTTGGTCTGCGTCTCAAAAAAATAGCCGAACAGGAAATAAAAAAATCGGTGCAGGATATGCTCGCTCTTGTAAATTTAAGCGGATTTGAACACAGACATGTAACAACACTGTCTGGCGGTCAGCAACAACGTGTTGCTATTGCACGTGCACTTGTTAATCAACCTCGCGTTCTTCTCCTCGATGAGCCTCTCGGTGCGCTTGATTTGAAGCTCAGAAAAGACATGCAGAACGAACTTAAAAAAATACAGCGCAAAACAGGTATTACTTTTATATATGTAACCCATGATCAAGAGGAAGCTCTCTCAATGTCGGATACAGTTGTCGTAATGGCAGAAGGCAGAATTCAGCAAATAGGCTCCCCGGTTGATATATACAATGAGCCGGTTAATGCGTTTGTTGCGGATTTTATCGGTGAGTCAAATATAGTCGACGGTACAATGATTGAAGACTACAGTGTTTACTTTTCAAATCATAAATTTGAGTGCCTTGACAGCGGATTTCAGAAAAACGAGCCTGTTGACGTTGTTATAAGGCCGGAGGATGTTGATGTTGTGACACCCGAAAAAGGTATGCTTTCCGGAAAAGTTTTTTCTGTTACATTCAAGGGTGATTACTACGAAATAATTGTTGATGTTGCAGGCTTCAAATGGATGATTGAAACATCTGACTTTGTTGATGTGGATCAGATAATCGGTTTGAGTATTGATCCGGATGCAATTCATGTAATGAAACGATCAAAATATTCGGATACATTCGGAGACTATTCTACTTTTTCCGAAGAAATGGATCATCTTTCGGATGTTGACGAGGAGGAAAAAGAGGAATGACAAATAAAGTTAAATCCGAAAAAATCGTGTATTCGGACAATCGTTCTCTTTTTCAAAGACTTGCGGCAGTACCCCATATGGTTTGGACGATAATGTTTATTGTTGCTCCGATGATATTTGTCGTATATTTTGCTTTTACAGATTCAAGCGGCAATTTTTCTTTGGAAAACTGGTCTGATCTCGGCAGGTATTACAATACATTTATTCTTTCGATTGCTTTTGCTTTAATTGCGACATTCGTCTGTCTTTTAATCGGATATCCTCTTGCCTATTTTATGGTTCACACATCACCGCGTATGCAGAAAATACTTATGATTCTTATTATGCTTCCCATGTGGTGCAACTTGCTTATAAGAACATATGCCCTTATGGCATTGCTTGACAATGGCGGACTTCTTAATTCATTTCTCGAAAAAATCGGTATGCGGCATGTTACAATTGTGGGAACCAACTTCGGTGTAATATTGGGAATGATTTATGATTTTCTGCCTTATATGGTTCTACCCATATTTACTGTAATGACAAAGCTCGACAAACGTTACATTGAGGCGGCACACGATTTGGGCTGTAATAAAATTCAAACATTATTCAAAGTAATTATTCCCTTGACTCTTTCCGGAGTCGTGTCCGGAGTTACCATGGTATTTGTTCCGTCAATTTCAACTTTCTATATTTCACAAAAGCTCGGTGCGGGAAAGATTGACCTTGTCGGAGATACGATTGAGCGGTTGTTCCAAAACACCAGTACATACGGTGTCGGAGCATCTATGTCTCTGATCATGATGATTTTAATTATAATTTCTGTTTGTTTTGCCAACAGATTTACAGACAATGATAACGGAGGAAATAAGAATTGAAATTTTTTTCTCGATTCTATATAGGAATTGTATTTCTTTTACTTTATCTGCCTATTATTGTATTGGTTGTTTTTTCTTTTAATGATGGAGGCAGCTTATCATCATTCACAGGTCTGTCACTAAAATGGTATTCAGAACTTTTTTCGGATGAGGAAGCACTCTTATCTTTAAGAAATTCAGTGATTCTTGCTGTTTTTTCGGGGCTTATTGCAACCATTATCGGTACATTCGGTGCGCTTGGCATAAATTCAATGCGCAAACGCTGGCTGCAGAATTCAATTAAAGCGGTAACGAATATCCCGATGATGAATCCCGACATTGTTACCGGCGTTTCAATGATGCTCCTCTTTGTTGCTCTTGCCGCTTTTGTCGGCAATACAACTACTTTTGGATTCGGAACATTGTTAATAGCTCACGTAACTTTTAATTTACCGTATGTTTTACTGTCTGTAATGCCGAGATTCAAGGCACTTGACCGTTCACTTTCGGAGGCTGCACAGGATTTGGGATGTACACCATCGCGGGCATTCTTTTTGGTTGAACTTCCCGAAATTGTTCCCGGAATTGTCTCCGGATTCTTGACATCATTTACGCTCTCACTTGATGACTTTGTTATATCGCATTTTGTAAGTTCGCCTGATTTTCAGACATTGCCGTTGTATGTTTATAACCAGACCGCTCATAATGTCAAATTCAGTATGTATGCGTTAAGTGCGATAATTGTTATTGCGGTACTTGCTGTTTTATTGATTGTAAATTTTGCCGACTCTTTCAGAATAAGCAGGGTTAAGCATCGTGAAGGAGAGGCGAGAATATGAAAATAAAAAATAAAACAATATCACTTGCATTACTGTTTATTCTGCTGATTTCTTTTACAATGTCTATTTTAACTTCATGCGGCTTAAACTTTGACAATTCTACTACAACCCTTTATGTTTATAATTGGGGCGAATATATATCCGACGGATCGGAAGATACGCTTGATTCAAATGCTGCATTTGAAGAGTGGTATTACGAAACATACGGAGAGCATGTAACCGTTAATTATTCGACATACTCAAGCAATGAGGACATGTATGCAAAACTTTCATCCGGCTCTGTTTCATACGATATTGTTATTCCTTCCGATTATATGATACAGAGACTTATAGAAGAAAATCTTATTCAGAAACTCGATCATAGTAATATTCCGAATTTGAAAAATCTTCATGAAGATTTTTACGGTGAAAACGCGAAATATGATTATTATGATAAAGGCTGTGAGTATTCCGTCCCGTATATGTTCGGGATGGTCGGCGTTATTTACAACACCGAGATGGTTGATTCAGATGATCCGGATATAGGCAGTTGGAAACTTCTTTGGAGTGAAAAATATTCCGGTAATATTCTTCAATTTAATAATTCGCGTGATGCTTTCGGATCTGCGCAGTATCTTCTCGGATTAGATGTAAATTCCGATGATGAGAACGATTGGAGATTGGCTCTTGATAAATTGATTGAGCAGAAGAAAGTCGTTCAAGGATACGTAATGGATGAAATTTACAACAAAATGGAAAACGGCTCTGCCGCGATTTCATCATATTACGCCGGCGATTTTATGACGATGTACGAAGAGAATGATGCGCTCGAGTTCTATTATCCATCAGAGGGTACTAATCTTTATGTAGACGCAATGTGTATACCGACATCGTCTAAAAATAAGACTATTGCCGAAAGATATATCAACTTTATGCTTTCGGAAGAACCTGCCGTGGCAAATGCCGAATATACATACTACGGGTCGCCAAACAAGCTTGTTCGTGAAAATGAAGAGTACATTGAGTATATGAACAGCATCAAAGAAGGCGGTTTTGATTTAATGTATGATACGGACAATGTAACTGCGACTGCCTACGAAAATCTTTCTGCGCAAAAGCTCGCACTTCTTAATCAGCTTTGGGAAGAACTTAAATCCGACATTGAAATCAGCACTGGGATCTATGTGATTTGCGGTGTAATTATTGTATTCTTGATATCTCTTTCATTGTATTTTGCGATAAGAAAAAAGATAAGAAATATATATTAACCAACTTTTGACATAAAAATATCCGATGGCTTCAACCGGCCACCGGATATTTTTTTATCAGTCATTATAAGGCTTTCTCGGAGTATAACTCGTATGTAAAAGCTCATGTGCAAGATGAGAATTCGGTTCACCGAGAAAATCGTTATATAGTGCTTTAATTTGAGGGTTGTTGTGCGATTGACGGACTGTTTGTCTTTCATCCTCGGAATACAGAGCATTTGCACGCTTCTGCATATATGTATCAACAATATCAATATCTTCATTCGGAAGGAAACATGGTCTGACATATGGCTGGCCGCCACCGTTAATGCATCCGCCGGGACATCCCATAATTTCTATAAATTGATATTTGCTGCTACCGGCGCGGATTTCGTCAAGAATTACTTTGGCGTTTTTCATACCGTGAGCTACGGCTACATTTAATTTCATGCCGTTAAGATTGAACGTTGCTTCTTTTATACCGTCAAATCCTCTGACTTCATTAAATTTAATACCTTCATGCTCTTTTCCTGTAAGAACAAACGCGGCAGTACGCAATGCGGCTTCCATTACGCCGCCCGTAACTCCGAATATAACACCTGCTCCGGAATAATCTCCGACGAAATCGCGGTCAAAATCTTCATCGGGTAATTTTGCAAAATTGATTCCGCTTCTTTTTATGAGTTTACCGAGTTCTCTCGTTGTAAGTACCGCATCGACGTCTTTAAGCCCTCTTGTCTTTAACTGCTCTCTTTCTTTTTCAAACTTCTTTGCAGTGCAGGGCATTATAGAAACAACAAACATATTTTCGGGCGCTATACCGATTTTGTTGGCATAATAGTGTTTCAAAATCGCTCCCTGCATTTCGTGAGGCGACTTACAAGATGAAACATTTTCAAGACAATCACCGAAATAATATTCCGCGTAGTTTATCCAACCTGGAGAACAAGATGTTATCATCGGAAGTTTTCCGCCGTTTTGGATTCTGTCAATAAGTTCGTGAGCTTCCTCAATAATGGTTAGGTCTGCGGCATAATCGGTATCAAAGACTTTCTTAAAGCCGAGTCGCCTCAAAGCTGCAACCATCTTGCCAGTTACAGGCGTTCCGATTTTCATACCGAATTCTTCGCCTAATGCCGCGCGAACTGCCGGGGCAGTCTGAACAACAACATATTTTCCCGCTTTGAACGCCTCGTCAACTTTTCCTATTTCGCTCTTTTCCATCAATGCACCCGTAGGGCAAACACTTACGCATTGACCGCACATAATACATGGAGAATTCAGGAATGATCTGTTTTCGGCAGGGCCGACAACTGTCTTAAAACCTCTGTTTTGGAAAGCAAGAACGCCTTGACCGTGTGCATTCGAACATCTTGCAACACATCTTCCGCATAAGATACATTTTGATGTATCTCTTATTATGGATGGCGAAAGTTCATCAATTGTTGCCGGTGTTTTTGCGCCTATATACATATTTTCGCGGGCTCCGGTAATACGTGCTGCGTTCAAAAGTTCGCATTTTTCATTTTTTTCACACTGCTGACAATTCATAGAGTGATTGGATAAAAGAAGCTCAACAGAAGCGCGTCGTGCTGCCACCGCTTTCGGCGACGAGATCGTGATTTCCATTCCCTCGTTTATCGGATAAACGCAGGATGCTACAAGGCCTCTTGCACCGGTTGCCTCAACAAGGCATACACGGCATGATCCGCGGTTGCACTCTCCGTGATTAAATGTACACAATGACGGAATTTCATAACCGCATTGTCTTGCCGCCTCAAGAATTGTAAGTCCGGCATCAACCTGATAGGGAACACCTTCGATTTTAATATTTACCTTTTCCACTTGTTCTTCTCCCTCACTTCTTTTCAATAGCTTTGAATTTACATGAAGCCATACAAATACCGCATTTTATACATTTATTGTTGTCTATCTCACGAGACGGTAATTTATGACTCGGAGCTATATAATCGGTTTTTGATATAGCACCGATAGGGCACTGACGTTCGCATAAACCGCATCCGAGACATTTGTCCTTATCAATGCTGTATTGCATAAGTTTCTTGCAGACATGAGCAGGACACTTTTTGTCAACGATGTGTGCTATATACTCATCCCTGAAATGAGTGAGCGTTGACAGAACGGGGTTCGCCGCTGTTTGTCCGAGTGCGCAAAGAGAACCCACTTTTATCGTTGAAGCAAGTTCTTCGAGCTCATCGAGATCGCTCATGGTTGAATTTCCTTCTGTTATTTTATTAAGATATTCAAGAAGTCTTCTGGTGCCTATACGGCAAGGAGAGCATTTACCGCATGATTCATCGCAAATAAATTCCATGTAGAACTTCGCAACATCAACCATACAGTTGTCTTCATCCATTACAATTGCTCCGCCTGAGCCCATCATTGATCCTTTTGCAATAAGATTGTCAAAATCAATCTCTGCATCCAAATCTTTTTCGGTAAGACAGCCCCCTGAAGGCCCGCCTGTTTGAATTGCCTTGAATTTCTTCCCGTTGGGGATACCACCGCCGATATCATATATCAGTTCACGCAGAGTTGTTCCCATAGGAACTTCTACAAGTCCGACATTATTGACTTTTCCGCCAAGAGCAAAAACTTTTGTTCCTTTGGATTTTTCGGTTCCGTATTTTGTAAATGCATCTACGCCGTTACGCAGTATGAAAGGAACACACGCAAGCGTTTCCACGTTGTTTACGATTGTAGGACATTGCCAAAGTCCTTTTACTGCAGGGAAAGGAGGACGGGGACGCGGCATACCTCTCATTCCTTCGATTGAGTTAAGAAGAGCGGTTTCTTCTCCGCAAACAAATGCTCCCGCTCCAAGACGGATATGCGCGCGGAACGAGAAACCTGTTCCGAGGATATTATCGCCTAAGAGACCGATCTCTTCAGCCTGACGAATTGCTATTTTCAATCTGTGAACCGCAATAGGATATTCGGCGCGAACATAGAAATAACCGTTTTGAGCGCCAATGGCATATCCCGCTATCATCATTCCTTCAATAACAGCCAAAGGATTGCCCTCAAGAATTGAGCGGTCCATAAATGCTCCGGGGTCTCCCTCATCACCGTTGCATACAACATATTTTTCGCCTTCGGGCTGTGCATACGCAAACTGCCATTTTCTGCCGGTGGGAAATCCTCCGCCGCCTCTTCCGCGAAGTCCCGAATCGAGAACTTCTTTTATGACATCTGCACGACTCATCTTCAGAGCGTTCATGAGTCCCTTGAATGCTCCCGCTCCGAGTGCCTCCTCAATATTTTCCGGATCAATAGAACCGCAGCCATGCAGTGCAATTCTTACCTGCTTTTTATAGAAATTTATATCATCCTGTTTTGCAACTTTTTTATTTGTAGCAGGATCAATATAAAGCAGTCGTTCGACTATTTCTCCGCCTATAAGATCTTTCTCGACAATTTCTTCAACGTCATCGATTTTTACGAGTCTGTAAAGAGTATCTTCGGGATATATTTTTACGAAAGGACCTTGAGAGCAAAAGCCGAAGCAACCGACCTGATTAACTGTTACCTTATCCGAAAGTCCCTTTTCTTCAACTAATCTTTCGAATTTCTTACGTATTTCGGCGGAATTTGACGAAAGACAGCCTGTACCTCCGCATAAAACAACCGCACGCTTGCCCGATTCTCCTGTAAATTTGTTATTGAGACATTCGGTGCAACTGGTTTGTTTTGCCGTTAATTCTTCAAAATTGCTGATCATAATTATATACCTCCCTCTGCACGAAGTTCCTCAATTATCTTCGGGACAGCATTAACCTGTACTTTAGGATATACTTTTCCGTTAATAGAGACTGCCGGAGCAATACCGCACGCGCCTATACAGCGAAGCGCATCAATAGTGAAAAGTCCATCCTCGGTTGTCTCACCCGGTTTAATACCGAGAATTTCCGAAAACTTATCTATTACCTGTTGAGCACCTTTAACATAGCATGCCGTACCGAGACAGCAGCCTATAATGTATTTTCCTTTAGGTTTCAGCGAAAAGAACGAATAAAATGTTACAACTCCGTATATTTCTGCAACACTTACGCCTGTTTCCTTTGAAACAAGCTCCTGAACTTCGAGAGGAATATATCCGTATTCTTTCTGGATATCGCTTAAAATCATCATCATCGGAGTTCTTTCGTTTTTATAACGATTGCAAATTTCAATAATTTTGGATGCTGCCGCATCACTTAAATGAGCCATTGTAATCCTCCTTTTAATTTAGTTAAATTTTTGACAAATTTTTATAATTATAAATCATTTTTAATTATATGTCAATATTTTTTAGACATTTTATTATCAAATTTTCAATATGATAATCTCTTATTTTATTGATAATATTTATCGGAGTATGCATAACTATTAATATTTGATCTTAATATAGAAAATTTGTTTTGTTAAAAGATACTGATTAAATTATGTCTTACACGTCTTACATAAAAGTTATGTGAAAAAATTAATCTTGACATTAAATGTTTAGTATGATAGTATGAAAAGGGAGGATAAAGAAAATGAAATATTCGAAAGCAACTGCACTATTCGGCTTCTTAATATTTATTAGCTTAACTTTATTCGGATGCGAAGATCAAAACAATTTGAGTCTTCAAAACAGCCTTTTTACATTTACATATTCGCCTATTTTTGATGAGACAGAAGCTCCGACAACCGATGAAATATATGCCGAGAAAACACTTACCGCCGATGACACGAATAATACAGATTTCAATCCTTCCACAACTGTTGCTATTGCCAAAATCACAACACTGATTACTGACAAACAGAATGTAGCCACAGAAAAAATTACAAATAAAAATCAAACTTTACCCGAAACAGCTGTTAGCACGGAAACAACGGTCATTGATTTCGATAATAAAATCATTATACTTAAATCTCCGGGCAGCGTAAAAAAAGGAAGCAAAGCTACACTTGAAATTAAAGGCAGACCGAATACCGAATATTCGATAAAAGTCAAATATTCTTCGGGATACAGCAGCGCAAAAGGACTTGAAAATACAACAACCGATGAATACGGAAAATGCAGTTGGACATGGAGAGTAGGTGGGTCGACAAAGACGGGGACTTATGAAATCAAAATAAGTGACGGTGAGAACACTTTTTCATTGACTTTTGATGTTGTTTGATTCCTACATTGCAGTATTTTAATAAATTTGCTTGTATAAATTAAAATAAATGCCGTATTTACTACATTTTTTCAAAAAAAGTATTGCTTTTTTCAAAAGGATATTGTATAATTAAGCAGTAGATTATAGAGATGTTTAAGGAGAGCGTGAAAGCGCTCTTCTGCTTTTTGTGATGATAAATAATCAGAAGCGTTTGAAAGGATAATTATATGGTAAAACAAGCTTCCGGTATTGCAGGCGAGGTAACGGCTCTAATTGATAATACAATAAAGAATCTAGGCTTCTCGCTTTGGGATGTAGAGTATGTCAAAGAGGGCTCAACATGGTATCTGCGCATAACCATTGATTCCGAAAAAGGAGTCGATCTGAATGACTGCGAGTTGGTTCATCGTACAATTGATCCTATTCTTGATGATGCGGATCCGATTGACGGTCCGTATACACTTGAGGTTTCTTCGCCTGGGCTCGAGCGGAATATTCGGACTCGCGAACATTTTATTAAATGTAACGGAGAAGTGGTTCAAATTAAACTATTCAGACCGATTAACGGTTCAAATATATTTATCGGTAAACTTTCTTTTGACGATAGCGGCGACACTGTTGAACTCACAGAGTCAAACGGAGTAAAACATTCATTTGAACTAAAATCAATAGCAAAAGCCAACGTATATTTTGAAATGTAATTTTACAGAACTGAAGAGGTAACTTTTATGAATAACGAATTATTTGATGCGCTTGAACAGTTGGAAAAGGAAAAGGGAATATCACAAGAATATATGCTCGAAAAGGTTGAAGCGGCACTTGTCAGCGCATATAAAAGAGAGCACGGCGGCGAAAGCAATGTAAAAGTTGTTATTGATAAAAACAAACGTGATATAAAAATGTATCAGCAGATGGATGTTGTTGAAGAAGTAGAAAATCCCGAACTTCAAATAACTGTAGAAGATGCGAAAAAAATACACAAAAGAACTCAATGCGGTGCAATAATCGATATTGAGTTAAAACCGCAGGATTTTCGCAGACTATCGGCGCAGACCGGTAAACAGGTTATTATTCAAGGTGTGCGTGAAGCCGAACGCGGTCTGATGTATAAGGAATACGAAAGTAAAAAAGAAGAAATAATTACCGCAACTGTGCAGAAAATCAATCCTCTCACGGGAGATGCTGTTGTCGATACGGGCACCAGTCACGCGGTTCTGCTAAAGAGTGAACAGATTCCCGGTGAAATACTCAATGTGGGCGATCACATAAAAGTATTTGTGTCCGAGGTTAAAAAAGAGTCAAGAGGTCCTGTTGTTTCGCTTTCGAGAATAAATCCGAATATGATTAAAAGACTGTTTGAACTTGAAGTACCCGAAATTCGCGACGGAATCGTAATTATTCAAGCGGTAACACGTGAAGCAGGTTCAAGATCTAAGATTGCGGTTTATTCAAGAGAACCGGGCGTTGATCCGGTAGGTGCATGTATCGGTTCGCGAGGAATGCGTATAGCGGGTATCGTGGACGAGCTGCGCGGCGAAAAAATAGATGTAATCAAATACAGTGAAGACCCTGCTGAGTTTATAGCAGCGGCACTTTCTCCCGCAAGCGTAAATCAGGTTGTTGTTGACGGAGAAAAGAGTTGTCACGTTTATGTAAATCCCGATCAGCTCTCGCTTGCCATCGGTAAAGTCGGGCAGAACGCAAGACTCGCCGCCCGCCTTACCGGATACAAGATTGATATAAAAGCAGAGGTATAATATAAAACTCGGAGGTTTAATTTTTGTCTTTATCTAAAGAAAAAAAGGTCCCAACCAGAAGATGTCTCGGATGTATGAATTCTTTCGATAAGAAAAGTTTAATTCGAATCGTCAAAAGTGTTGATGGAAGCATAGTTGTTGATACAACAGGGAAAATTGCGGGCAGAGGAGCATATATCTGTAAGCAGGTATCTTGTCTTAAAAAAGCGCAAAAATCCAAACGCATTGAAAATAACCTTCAGTGCCAGATTTCAGATGAAATATTTGAAAATATAAAGCTCATATTGGAAGAGGAGATCAATAAGAATGAATAATCTTCTCGGTGTAATCGGACTTGCTTATCGAGCTGGAAAAATTAAATTCGGCGTTGAGCAGACGGTAACAACAATAAGAGCAGGTAAAAAAGAGATTTTTGTTTGTCTTTCGTCGGATTCGTCGGCAAATTCAAAAAAGAAGGTAACCGATTGCTGCAAATTTTACGGTATCGACTATTTCATTTTGCCGGTTTCCGGCGATGATCTCGGCAAATGCATAGGGAAAACAATGGGGGTTTCGGCCATAGCCGTAACCGATAATAATTTTCGCACGGCTCTGCTTAAACAAATTAGAAGTTTGACGATTTCGGAGAGTAAAGCTCCGCAGGAGGTATAATAATGGCAGTAACTAAAATTAAACTCGCAGCTTTGGCAAAAGATTTGGATCTCAAAAACAAAGATTTAATTGATATATTAAATGCCGACGGATTGTCTAAAAGTTCTTCGGCGGTACTTGAATCGGATGAATTTTCATATTTGCTTAACAAGCTCACCGAAAACAATCAAATTGTCGGTTTTGATGATTATCTGAACGGTAAAACCAAGATTTTTGATGAAAGAATTATCAGCAACGCATCATCTGCGCCCAAATCCGTACCCGTGCAAAATGAGACAAAGTCTGAAATCAAGGCAGAATCAAAATCACCTGTTGGCGCTACCAATGTCAATAAATCAGCTGAAACCGAAATCCAAAAGTCCGATAAAACACAAAATGTAACTGCCGAAACCAATGATGCCAAGAACAACGTTGAAAAAACAAATAGCAACAAGAAAGTACAGCCTGTTCAACATAAAAAGCAAAGGGAAGATATAAAGCAAAACAGATTCGCATCTGTAAATCCTGTTGCCAATCAAACTCAACCTAAGAAAAAAGAAAAGCCTGTTGAGCAGAAACAGCGCCCTCAAAATAATATATTAAGAACAAATAAAACAGAGGATACTTCCACTACCGTAACAAGTGCAGAAAAGATTTCATCGTATACCGGTGCAAAAAACAAGGTTGTTGACACACGCGGTGCATCCGTCGATTTGTCAAAATATGATGAGAAACTCGAAAAATATGCAAGTGACAATATCAGCAACAAATTTGAAAACAATGATCCCCGCCAAAAATTAAAAAAGCAAAATCAAAAAGGAAATACCCGTGCGGACAAAGAACGTCAGGGTATGCAGAAACTCAAGCAGAATAAGCAGCAGAAACCCGTTAAACAGCAGATTTCCATAACTGTACCGGATGAAATCACAGTCGGTGAGTTAGCTTCAAAACTTAAAGTGACCGCCGGTGAAGTGGTCAAGAGACTTATGATGCTTGGCATAATGGCAGGAATAAATCAAGTAATTGATTATGATACGGCTGAGATTGTCGGTACCGAGCTCGGTGCCAATGTATCAAAAGAAGTAGTTGTTACAATAGAAGACCGACTCTTCGATGAAGAAACAGATAAAGAGGATCAGCTGGTTGAAAGAGCACCCGTTGTTTGCGTTATGGGCCATGTTGACCACGGTAAAACTTCGATACTTGATAAAATTCGCCATTCAAATGTAACTGCAGGTGAGGCAGGCGGAATTACACAGGCAATCGGTGCGTACACGGTCAAAGTTAACGGAAAAGATGTAACATTCCTTGATACTCCCGGTCATGAAGCATTTACGGCAATGAGAGCAAGAGGTGCAATGGCAACCGATATTGCAATTTTGGTTGTTGCCGCAGATGATGGTATAATGCCACAAACAGTCGAGGCAATAAACCACGCGAAAGCCGCAGGCGTTGATATCATAGTAGCTATTAACAAAATGGATAAACCCGGGGCAAATCCCGAGGCCATAAAGCAAGAACTTACGAAATATGAGCTTGTTCCCGAAGAATGGGGCGGAGATGTTATTTGTGTCCCCGTATCTGCACTTACGGGAATGGGTATTGATGATCTTCTGGAGAATGTACTTCTCGTTGCCGAGGTTAAGGGACTTAAGGCAAATCCTTCAAGACGTGCAAAGGGAATAGTTATTGAAGCACGGCTTGATAAAGGACGCGGCCCCGTTGCAACCGTCTTGGTTCAAAACGGAACACTCAAATCCGGAGATGTGGTTATTGCCGGAAGTGCCGTCGGACGCATTCGCGCTATGATCGACGATAAAGGAAAAACCGTAAAGTCTGCGGGGCCTTCTGTTCCCGTTGAGATTACCGGCCTTTCGGATGTGCCCGAAGCAGGCGATGAATTTGCTGCCGTACGCGATGAGAAAATGGCTCGTGAGCTTGCCGAACAGCGCAAAACCAAGCAAAAGGAAGATGAATTTAAGGCCAACGCAAAGGTTTCACTTGATGATTTGTTTAACCAAATTTCAAGCGGCGTTAAAAATCTTAATATAATTATTAAGGCTGATGTGGGCGGTTCTGCCGAAGCAGTTAAATCATCGTTGCTTAAACTTTCTAACGATGAGGTTAAGGTTAATGTCATACATACGGCGGTTGGCGGTATTACCGAAGGCGACGTTATGCTCGCTACCGCATCGAATGCCGTAATTATCGGCTTTAATGTAAGACCCGATAAAAATGCTCTTGACAGCGCTGAACGTCAGAAAGTTGATATTCATACTTATCGTATTATTTATGAATGTATTGAAGAAGTTTCGGCAGCGATGAAGGGAATGCTTGCTCCTACATATAAAGAAAATCTTCTTGGTCATGCCGAAGTTCGTCAGACTATACATGTATCGAGTGTCGGAACAATTGCGGGTTCGTATGTTCAGGATGGAAAAATCACGAGAAATGCGCTTATCAGAGTTGTACGTGACGGAGTCGTTATTTATGAAGATAAGATTTCTTCGCTGAGACGCTTTAAGGATGACGTAAAAGAGGTTGCATCCGGATATGAATGCGGTATTGGTCTTGAAAAGTTCAACGATATAAAAGAGGGCGATATACTCGAGGCATATGAGATGGTTCAGGTTCGTCCCGAATAAATATTTATAAAATTAAAATAAGCGGCAATAATTTTATTGCCGCTTATTTTAATAAATAAAAAAGGTCATAGGATCTGTCCTATGACCTTTTACGTTAGATGTTATTGTAAGAATTATTTAATGCAGTGCTCTGCAAAGTATTTAATTGTACGAACCATCTGGCTTGTATAAGAGTTCTCATTGTCGTACCACGAAACAACCTGAACTTCATAAAGACCATCGGCAATCTTTGCAACCATTGTCTGAGTAGCATCAAACAGTGATCCGTATCTCATTCCGATAACATCGGACGAAACAATGGGATCTTCGTTATAACCGAAAGATTCGGAAGATGCGGCTTTCATTGCGGCATTGATACCTTCTTTGGTAATGTCATTACCCTTAACAACAGCTGTAAGAAGAGTAGTGGAACCGGTAGGAACAGGAACTCTCTGTGCCGAGCCGATAAGCTTACCGTTAAGTTCGGGAATAACAAGTCCGATAGCCTTTGCAGCACCGGTAGAGTTAGGAACAATATTTGCAGCGCCTGCGCGTGCACGTCTCTTATCGCCTTTTCTGTGAGGGCCATCGAGGATCATCTGGTCGCCTGTGTATGCATGAATTGTTGACATAATACCGCTCTGAATGGGAGCGTAATCATTAAGAGCCTTAGCCATAGGAGCAAGGCAGTTTGTTGTGCAGGATGCAGCTGAGATGATATCATCATCAGATGTTAAGGTTCCTTCGTTTACGCTATATACAATAGTCTTAAGGTCATTTCCTGCCGGTGCGGAAATAACAACTTTCTTGGCGCCTGCATCAATGTGTGCCTGGCTCTTTGCCTTTGAGCAGTAGAAACCTGTGCATTCAAGAACGACATCAACATCAAGCTCGCCCCAAGGGAGATCGGCAGCCTTAGGCATAGCATAAATTGTGATTTCTTTTCCGTCTACAATAATTGCGCCGGGAACTTTAACGGTCTTACCATCTTCTTCGTATACTGCTTCCTTATAATCTACGGTGTGAAGATTTTCGCCGATTCTTCCGCAATATCCGCCCTGAGCGGTATCATACTTCAGAAGATTAGCAAGCATTTCAGGGCTGGTTAAATCGTTAATCGCTACTATTTCATACCCTTCTGCGCCGAACATCTGTCTGAATGCCAAACGTCCGATACGGCCAAATCCATTAATTGCAACTTTAACTGACATTAGATTTTTCCTCCAATAAATAATCTATTTGTACCATTTCTTTTCGTACTTTTATATTTTATATTAAAGCTTTCGATTATTCAATATTTTTTTGATAATTTCATTATTTTTTTACATTAACATAAAAAATCGTTCAAATTACTTTCGGTTTCATTGTTTACAAATTTCCTCGCTTTTGATATAATTATAATAAACAGATAGGAATTGCGGAGGTGAGAAATTATGAAGTATATTTCGGGTAAAAACGGATTTGATGATCTGCTTTTTCCGATAATTATATGTAATTCGGACGGGCTTGTTATTTATAAAAATGATGCGGCTGTAAAAAACATAAGGCTTCCGAGACGAAGAACAGATATACTCTCTCATCTGAATATTATTGACAGAAATCATTTGCGCCTGTTAAAATATCAATCTTTTCCAATAGCTTTAAAAGTATTTACCGGTGACAAGAATGCTTACGCATTAGTTCAAAAATACGATTATAATTCAGTTCATTCCACACTGTGGATTTTTCCGCCTTTTTTGCAGGTCAATTATTCGTCAGTCGAACTTTCAAAATTTAACAATATAATTTTATCTCAGTCAAACTTTATATGTGATATTGTTTCAAACATGGAAAATAAATCCAAAATATTAGATGCAACCGAAATAAAAAAACTGGATAACAGAATTTGCAGAAAGATTAACCGTATCATATCTTCAATAGCCCGAGACAACGAAAATGACTGTTATATTTCGATTGATATTTTTCTTAATAAATGTCTCTCGAAAGTTGCTTCTGTATTCAATGAAAATAAATACTGCTTAGATCTTTTAATAAGCGAATCCGTATCTGACAGCAAAGACAAGATAAGCATAAACAAGTTTATCGTTTTTTATACTCACGTTTTTTCAATGCTCTGCGAAATTTCACAAAATAATCAAGTTAAAGCGGAATTCAAAGAAATAGCTGAAAATGAGTTAAGGCTCAGCTTAAGTTTTTTATTAAATTATCCTCCGTTTTATATTGAAAAAGAGGACAATCTTAACTTGTTGGAAAAATTCATTCACGGTCACAATGTTGATATTGCCGTAATTAAAAAATTCACTGATATTTGCGGGTATAAATTTCGCTTTTCAATTAAATCCGATTCTTATTATAATGTCATATTTGATTTTTCAATTCCGTGTATTTCCGACGATGTGCATCCTAATCAAGGCTGTTCCGATAAGCATTGCATAAGTATCGGAAAAGATCTCTGTGCATTAACAAATACTATGCTTTTGTGTGCGAATTTTATACCGGATGCCGACAGATTATTGTGACCTAAAAAATATCGGATTTTATTAGTTCGGCTTATTATTTACAAAAAATTCAATTTAACGTTACAACACAAAAATGTAGTTATATTACAATTATGAATTGAAATCAGAGGCTTAAATGTTTGGATATATTAAAATCTATTCTCCCGAACTTCTTGTCAAAGAGGATACTTTTTATCGTGCGGCATATTGTGGTTTGTGCCACTATATGAGCAGTATTTGCAAACTTTTTCCGTTGACGCTGTCATATGATTTTACATTTCTTTCCGTTCTCAGAATGGGAATCTCGGATGAAAAAATTTCATTCAAGAAAAAACGATGTATTGCACATCCTTTCAGAAAAAAAGTTTATGTAGAAAAAAACGATTCGGTTAAATTTTCCTGCTCATCGGCGGCTTTCTTTCTGTATTGTAAATTTAACGATGATTATTCGGATAATAATGGAATAAAAAAAATCATATCAAAACTCGGTATAAATTACTCAAAAAAGATAGAAAGTAAACTTGAAAAAAAAGCAAATATTTCGGACACTTTGAAAGCCGAAATATTAGATAAATTATCATCAATCTACGAACTCGAAAAAAATAATGTCGACAGCGTATATTTACCGGCGGATGTATTCGGTGATATTATGGGAAGCGTATTTTCATATGAAATAAACGATCGGGAAAATAACCGTTGTTTGTTTGAACTCGGAAAACATATCGGTCGATGGATATATATAATAGACGCTTTCGATGACATTGAATCCGATGTAAAAAAGGGAAGCTATAATCCTTTTTCCGTTTTGAATGATTATAAATCGGAATATTTTGCAGAACGTGTTCTTGACGCGTTGAATCTTGAACTCAGAGATGCCGGTTTGGCGCTTGAGCTGATAAAGTTTAATGATCAGAATTTATATCATATTATTGAAAATGTAATCAATTTCGGATTACCTAAAGAAGCAGATAGAATTTATCAAAAAAACAAAAAATACCTGCAATCTGTTGCAATCAACCGGGAGAATAATTAATGAACGATCCTTACAAAGTCCTTGGAATATCACGGAACGCCACCGATGAAGAAGTAAAAAAAGCTTATCGTGATTTGGCAAGGAAATATCATCCTGACAATTATGTTGATAATCCTCTTTCGGATTTGGTTCAAGAAAAAATGAAAGAGATTAACGAGGCGTATGACACAATACAAAAAGAACGCGCGGCCGAAAAGAATACATATAATACATATAATCAAGGCACAACAGGTGAATCTTATTCGACCGGTAACTCAAATTATTCCGGTGAACTGGTTCACGCCCGTCAGCTTATAAACGAGG
>CAZHPU010000009.1:0-22737 GCA_964534435.1 uncultured Lachnospiraceae bacterium
AGTTCGAATATGGCGGAAAATGACGAATACTACATGTTGCTTGCGATTGAGCAGGCGAAAATCGCTTTAAGTCTCGGTGAAGTGCCTGTCGGTGCGGTTATCGTTTGGGATGACGGGCAGATAATCGGTACGGGATACAACTGCCGCGAGAGCGGCAAAAATGCCCTGATGCATGCCGAACTGACCGCAATAGATGATGCCTGCAAAAAAATGCACGGGTGGCGGCTTCACAGGGCGACTTTATATGTCACGCTCGAACCGTGTCCGATGTGCACGGGTGCGATAGTGAGTTCGCGAATAAAAAGAGTCGTCTACGGTGCTCCCGACACAAATTCCGGTGCTGTCTGCTCGGTGATGAAAATCGAAGATTTTCCGCAAAGCGGCCACATTGAAACAGAGTCGGATGTTTTACGCGATGAATGTGCGGCACTGCTTACGAATTTTTTCAGGCAAATGAGAGAGAAAAAAGAAAGCAAAGCCGTTAAAGAGAGCGGCAGATCGCTGTAAGTCGATGCCGTCCGAAAAATCCGTTCGGACTTTTTTCGGACTGCGGTTGACATTCCGGCAAACAAGAGTTATAATTAGCGTAGTTTATTTCAAAATCAAAAGATTTTTAAGGAAGGAATACAACAGATGAATGACGAAAAGCTTGCCTATCTGCGCCAAACTGCGAACAATATTCGCATAAACGCGGTAAAGGCCGTCTATTATGCAAACAGCGGACATCCGGGCGGATCGCTCTCGATTGCCGATATGCTTGCCTACCTCTTTTTCGAGGAAATGAACATCGATCCGAAAAATCCGAAAATGCCCGACCGTGACAGGTTTGTGCTTTCAAAAGGTCACTGTTCTCCCGCTTATTATTCCGCACTTGCGCTGCGCGGCTTTTTTGACGTGGAAGAGCTTAAAGGTTTTCGCTCAATCGACAGCAGGCTTCAGGGACATCCCGATATGAAAAACATCCCCGGAGTCGATATGTCCACAGGATCTCTCGGAATGGGCATCTCTGCCGCGTGCGGCATGGCGCTCAACGGAAGAGGCAAATACAGAGTATACACAATACTCGGCGACGGAGAATGTCAGGAAGGCGAAGTTTGGGAAGCTGCCATGTTTGCCGCTCACTACAAGCTCGACAATCTTGTTGCGCTGATTGATTTCAACGGTCTGCAAATCGGCGGAAAAATCACCGATGTCATGAATCCGACTCCTTTCGACAAGAAATTCGAGGCGTTCGGCTGGAATGTACAGGTAATCGACGGACATGATATGACTGCCATCGGAAATGCTCTTGACACGGCGAAAACGGTAAAAGGCAAGCCGTCGGTGATAATCTGCAAAACGATAAAGGGCAAAGGCGTTTCGTACATGGAGAACAACGCAAAATGGCACGGCAGTGCGCCGAACGCCGAACAATTCGAAATCGCAATGAAAGATCTCGGAGGTGACTGCAATGTCTGATAAAATAGCTACAAGAGAATCATACGGCAATGCGCTTGCCGAGCTCGGCGAAAAAAATCCCAATGTGGTTGTCCTCGATGCCGATCTTTGCGAATCAACCAGAACGGTATATTTCAAAAAACGTTTTCCCGACCGTTTCTTTGACTGCGGAATTGCAGAGGCTAACATGGTAGCCGTAGCCGCAGGACTTGCGGCGTGCGGCAAAATTCCCTTCTGCTCATCCTTCGCTATGTTTGCGGCGGGACGTGCATTCGATCAGGTACGCAACGCGGTCGGATATCCGCATCTCAATGTCAAAATCGGAGCAACACACGCGGGCATCACTGTAGGCGAGGACGGAGCCACACATCAGTGTCTTGAAGATATGGGCATCATGCGCACCATCCCCGGCATGACGGTAATCAATCCCGCAGATGACACCGAGGCGAGAGCGGCAGTTGCCGCAGCCGCCGAATGGGACGGACCTGTTTATATGCGTTTCGGACGTTTTGCCGTACCGGTTATTTTCGACAGAGCGACATACAAATTTGAAATCGGCAAAGGCGTTCTGCTTACCGAAGGCAGTGACGTAACCATAGTGGCGACCGGAATCATGGTCGATGCCGCGCTTAATGCCGCGAATCTGCTCAAAGCAAAAGGCATAAAAGCGGAAGTTATAAACATTCACACCATAAAACCGATCGACCGCGATCTCATCATCAAATCCGCATCGAAAACGGGCGCGGTTGTAACTGCCGAAGAGCACAACATCATCGGCGGACTCGGCTCGGCGGTTTGCGAAGTTCTCAGCGAAAGCTGTCCGACTCCGGTTATGCGTGTCGGAACCGAAGACAAATTCGGAAGATCGGGCAAAGTTCCGCCGCTTCTCGAACTTTACGGTCTGACTCCCGAAAATATAGTCTGCAAGTCGCTTGAAGCGATATCGAAAAAGAAAAAATAAAAAAGCAAAAGTTGTCCGAACGTCTGACGACGGTCGGGCAACTTTTTCTTTGGCGTATATAAAACTCGGCGGCGGCAAAAGACATCGGTTTTATATCAAAATAACTTGACAAAACGGTTTTGCCGTGATAAAATATCGCTTGTGAAAAAACGGGGTGTAGCGCAGTTGATAGCGCGCCGCATTTGGGATGCGGAGGCCGCGAGTTTGAGTCTCGCCACTCCGACCATAAAAATCGAGTGTACCCGACCTATTGAAGGTCAGACGGTACACTCGATTTTTTTGTTTGCGGTTTGTTTTCGGAGTTTACTGCCAGAACGGAATTGCCTCTTTATGCGAGACAACGATATTGCTGCGTTCGGTTGCGAATCTTACCGCGTCTTTTACGCTCATTCCGGATGAAACGGCGTGATAAAAAGACGCACCGTAGCAATCGCCCGCGCCGACGGTGGACACGACATTTACATCATCGGGTTTGCCGGAGTGACAAAGAGTGCCGCTTACCGAGTCATAAACCACGGAGCCGTCCTTGCCGAGTGTGAGAATCGCATATTTTATATTGGGATATTTTTTACAAAGTTCTTTCAGGGAGTCATCGCAGCTTTTACCTTCGGTCAGAAATCCCATTTTAACAAGTTCATCGAGTTCCCCGTCACTTAGTTTGAAAAAGCTTGCGTGTTCGAGGCAATAGGCTACCGAGTCTGAATCATAACAATTTTTGCGCAGATTTATGTCACAGAATATATCGGCAAAGCGGCAGCTTTTGACAATCGTTTTAAGAGTGCGGCGCGACATTTCGCTTCGCTGAACAAGTGTGCCGAAATAGAAGAGATCGGCATTCTCTGCCTTTACGGCATTTACGACTTCATCGTCGACGGTAAGATTGTCATACGCGCAGTCGGTAACGATATTATAGCAGGGCACCTTATTTTCATCAAGAGTGACATCGCAGTGTCCGGTGGGTGCTTTATTTTTCTGAATAAAGTTTTTCTTAATATGGTAGCGGTCAAGCGCGTCAAGCGACAATTTTCCGTAGCTGTCGTTTTCGGATACCGCCGAATACAGGCAGACATCGTGATTAAGTGCGGTCAGATCGGCGCAGAAATTCAGCGGTGCGCCTCCGAGCAGTGCCTCATCGGGATAAACATCCCAGATTATTTCTCCGAATGCGATAATTTTCATTTTATTTTGCAAGCTCCGTTCACATTTTGTATTTTGATTATATCATTTGACCGTAAAAATGTCAAGCGGACTGTGTATTTCGTTACGATACGAAAAAAAATAAAAAAAAGACTTGACAAGACAGAAAAAGTGTGATATGATGCAGCTGTACTATTTGACACAGTACAGTTAGAACAGAGAGGAGAGTGAGTCATGTTTTCGATAGATGCAATGAGTCGGACGCCGGTTTATGAACAGATAGAGAATCAGCTTGAAAAATTCATTTTATCCGAAATCATAAAAGAAGGAGAACAGATTCCTTCCATTCGGGAAATGTCGATCGAACTGCTCGTCAACCCGAATACGGTTACAAAAGCCTACTCGGAACTTGACACAAAAGGAATAATCAAATCGGTTCCCGGGAAGGGATATTTTGTCTGCTCGGATGCCTGCGCCATTCTGAAAAACGCAGTCAGAAGCAACATCGAAAAGCTGAGATGTGAGGTTCATGACATGGCATTGGCGGGCATAACAAAATCCGAATTTTACGGCATTATAGACAGCGTATTCGGAGATATGCAGACAAAAGGCGAAGTGAAAGGAGACAGTTTACAATGATCAGCGTAAAAAATCTTACAAAAAAATTCGACGGTTTCACCGCGCTTGAAAATATCAGCTGTTCAATAAACGACGGCTGCATCTACGGCATGGTAGGTTCAAACGGCGCGGGAAAATCAACATTTCTTCGTATTCTTTCGGGAGTATACAGACAGGACTCGGGCACGGCAACCATTGACAACAACATTATATGGGACAATCCCGATGTCAAAAAGCGGATTGCATATGTACCCGACGAGCTGTATTTTCTACCCGGAGCGACAATAAACAGAATGGCCGAATTATACGGTTCTGTTTACAAGTCTTTTGACAAAAAGCGGCTGTCCGAACTTACCGGAACATTCGGCCTCGACCCGAAAAGACAGCTCGGCGCATTTTCGAAAGGTATGCGGCGTCAGGCGGCAACCGCGCTTGCGCTTTCCTGCCGTCCGGACTACATTTTCTTTGACGAAACATTTGACGGACTCGATCCCGTCATGAGAAACTATGTGAAAAAGCTCATCTGCGACGACGTTATCGAGCGCAAGGCATCGGCGATTATCACATCACATTCGCTTCGCGAACTTGAAGACACCTGCGATCAGCTTGCGCTTCTTCACAAGGGCGGGCTTGTGCTCGAAAGCGACATTCAGAATTTGAAAACCGCTCAATTCAAGATCCAGATTGCTTTCTCGGGCGATTATGACAAAAGCAAATTCGACGGAATCGACATTCTTCACTTTACGAAGCACGGTTCGGTTTCGAACATGATTGTAAGAGGAAACCGCGAGGAAACGGCGGCAAAGCTTTCGGCAATGAATCCTCTTCTGCTCGATATTCTTCCGCTGTCGCTCGAAGAGGTGTTCACATATGAAATGGAAGCTCTCGGCTACAAATTCAATCTCGAATAAAGCGGCAGACTTTATATCACAAGAAAGGTGCAGTCAAAAATGAAAAACAAAAAAATATTCAGTCCGGGGCTCTATTTCGAAGGGCTTCGTCAGACAAGACTTATAGGAATTCTTTCATTTATCGTTATAACCTTTGCCGCAGTCGTCGCGCCGATTGCATCGGTCATCATCAAAACCGCGGAAAGGCATATCTACAATTATGAGAATAGCGAAATAGTAAAGTCGTCGGTTGACGGTCTTTCGATGAATCCGATGCTCTTTTTCGTATTCGTTCTGGTAGCTCCGATAATGGTTTTAACTTTATTCGGATTTCTCAACAAGCGAAACACCTCCGATTTCTGGCATTCGATTCCGCATACCCGTCTTTGCCTTTTTGTGTCTTTTCTTATGTCGATAATCACATGGGTTGCGGGAATTATCGCCGCATCCTCGCTCATCAGCTCGGCGGTATATACGATATTCGGCAAATATTACATTCCGATGTACGGAGCACTCGCAAAATATTCGTTCGGATGTTTTATCATATCCCTTCTTATAATCGGTGCGGTATCATTTGCCATGACGATTACGGGAACAACGCTTACAAACCTGGTTCTGTCCTGTCTTATCCTGTTTGCGCCGAGGCTTTTCTATACAACGATTGACCAGTCTATTGCGAACTCACTGAGAATCTTATGTGCAGGTCATGTTCTGCCTCTCTCGGGGACCGGATACAACATGCTGATTGATGTAATAAACAGTGCTTTTTCGTTTAATCTGACAGCCGTGATGCAGGCTTTCTTCAATGCGGGCGGACTCATTTACACATCGCTGCTTGCGCTGATTTATACTGCTCTCGCCGCGATATTCTTTATCAAAAGAAAGAGCGAAGCGGCATCATTCTCGGCGCCCAGCCGCACGCTTCAGGCGGTTTACCGCTGCGCGGTTACAATGGTCGTATGTCTTATTTCGATATCGCTGATTATATCTTATATCGATGATTTTGACAGCAGCATAGCTGTAATCTGCGGCGCGATTTACATCATAGCGATAATCGTCTATTTCGCCTATGAGCTTATTACGACAAGAAAACCGAAAAATCTTCTCAAAGCGATTCCCGGTCTGCTTATTGTCGTTCTCTTAAACGCCGCTTTTATCGGCTGCGGAGTCATAGCGAGATCTGCGGCGCTTTCGTTTACTCCGAGTGCAGATGAAATCGTAAGCATTCAGCTTGTAAACGAAAACGAATATTATTACTCAAACCGTGAATATTCCTATATCGACTACATGACTGCGGCAGTCGGCAATGTAAAAACAGACGATTCGGAGGTAAGAAAGATAATTTCCGATTCGATTGCGGAAAACGTAAATGACATTAAAACGGACAGCACAGGCATCGGATCGAAGTACAATGAATACACGTCGGCGACGGTGATAATTCAGACAAAGAGCGGCAGCCGTTACCGCAATCTGAGAATCAAAACCGACGATTATCAAAAAATTAACGAGAAGATATTTTTCAATGATAAATTCAAAGAAAAGTTCAACACTCTTCCCGATCATAACGGCATATTCAACATATCGGGAATCAGCTACTGCGATTTCACCGACGAGGAATTACTTCAGGTATACAATTCGCTGAAAGAGGAAATAGCGGCTCTTTCATTCGACGAATGGTACGATTTTCTTAACGACAATGCCGAAACAAACCAAATAGAATTTTCATTCAATACGATTTTGAATGACAACAATGCGTACATAAGGGTTCCGATAAGCGAAAAAATACTGCCGAAAACATATTCGAAAATTCTCGGTTATATGTCGGTCAAAATTTCCGGAAGCATTGACGCGTTGGAAAGCAAAATAAACGACATTATTTCATCTATCGACGAAAAAGCCGTCCTCGCAGACGAATACTACAGCTATGTCGAACCGTCGGTATACATCTACAATGCAAAAAGCGAAAGTTACGAACAGCTCTACTTTGCCTTCACCATAGGCAAGCAGTATGGTGATGACGCTACCGCCACCGATATATCGAAACAGCTCGCCGAAGACATAAAAGGTTATATCAGCGGCGACAAACTGACTGTCGGAGACAGTTATATTATCATCACTGTCAATTCACGATACGAAAATGCCGAAATTTACAGCGGATATTACTATGAGTCAACCTACTATCTTTTCAATCTTAAAAACGCAAGTTATGATGAACTGACAAAACTCATGAGCAAATACGAAGCCGCACTTACAGGTTACACCGTTTACAACTATGTTGAATAATGGATACAGCGCAATGATTAAATCGGCGGCAAAATATATTACTTTCGCAGTCTTGATTCTGTCGCTGTCGCTGTCATTGTTTTCCTGCTCGGATTCGTCTCCGATAAAAAAGGCGGACGGTGAAAAAATCACCGTCTGCCTTGACGCAGGTCACGGTGTGGGCGATGTCGGCGCGATATCGCCGTTCACCGATGCAGACGGGAACACGGTATACGAAAAAGACATCAACTATTCTCTCGTACTCATTATAAAAGAAAAGCTCGAAGCGGACGGCTACGAGGTGATTCTTCCCCGCTCTGCCGACGGAGAAGATCCCGCCGCGGGATATGACGACGAAGGAAAATGCAAAATAACGAAGCGCGTTGAATATGCCAACGCAAACGGATATGACCTTTACATCAGCATACACTGCAATTCGTTTACCGACAGTTCGGTAAGCGGAACCCGACTTTATTACAACAAAAGCAACAACGGAAGTCAAAACCAAAAGCTTGCCGACGACTTTTCAAAGTCGCTTAACGGTATATTCGGAAAAAAGCCGAAAATCAACGGCGACGCCGATTTATATGCCGTCACCGCGACCAACATGCCCGCCTGTCTTATCGAAATCGGATTTATAACAAATGAAAGCGATTTTGAAAATATGATGAGCGAGGCTTGGCTGCAGAATTTTGCAGAGGCGGTAAGAGGCGGAATAAACCTATACTGCGGAAAATAAAATCGGTTTATTCGTATCCGGCAGATTATCAAAACAGGCAAAAATCCCGACAGCAAAAGGCTGTCGGGATTTTTACATATTATTCGGATTTTTTCAGTCGTTTGTTTCCCAGTTATGATATACATCCTGAACATCATCGTCGTCTTCGAGCGATTCGATGAGGTTTTCCATATTCTTTATGTCATCCTCATTTTCGAGAGTCACATACGATGACGGAACCTTTGTAAGATCGGACGATTCGAGAGTATATTTGGCTTCAAGTGCTTCTTTTACAGCGGAAAGGTCGTCGGGCTCGGTATAAATCTCAAAGAGATCGCCGTCCGAAATAAAGTCTGCGGCGCCTGCTTCAAGTGCGTCCTCCATAACCTTATCCTCGTCATAATCGCCGTCCTCGTTATTTATAACGATAAGACCCTTATCCGAAAACATAAAGCTTACGCATCCCTGCGAGCCCATATTTCCGCCGAATTTATCGAAATAGTGGCGGACATTGCCTGCTGTTCTGGTCTTTTTATCGGTTGCGGTTGTAACGATAACGGCAACTCCCGCGGGACCGTAACCTTCATAGGTATATTCCTCATAAATGATTCCGTCGGCGCCTGCCTTATCGATAATTCTCTTGATATTATCGTTCGGAACGTTAAGTCCTTTGGCTTTTGCAATCAAATCACGCAGTTTGGTATTTGCGGCGGGATCTGCGCCGCCCTCTCTGACGGCAATCGAAATTTCCTTTCCGACTTTCGTAAAGACCTTAGCTCTCTGAGCATCAGTCTTTTCCTTTTTATGCATTATATTTTTCCATTTGCTGTGTCCTGACATATTATATCTTCTCCTTTATTACGGTCATTATATTTTTTCGGGGGTTTTAAGGCAAATCAGCGAAAGGGCGCTGCGAAGAACGCTGTTTGTCGCTTTCGAAAGCGCGATTCTCGTATTCTTTACCGTCTCATCTTCTGCGGAAAGAATCGGACATTCGTGATAGAATCGGTTGAACGCGGTTGCGACACTCAAAATATATCTTGTCACCACCGCAGGCTCATACTCGTCAAGCGCGCGGGACACCGATTCGGAGAACTGCGAAAGCGTCTTTGCGAGTTCGCTCTCGTAGGGCGATGTGAACTTGATTTTTTCGGCATCGACGGCGTCCGCTTTTTCAAGCAGCGAGCAGGTACGCGCGTAGGTATACTGTGCGTACGGGCCAGTATTTCCGTCAAACGAAAGGGCGTCGTCCATCTTAAAGCTGATGTCTTTTATGCGGTTATTCATCAGGTAATAGAAAACAATCGCACCGACGCCGACGGCTTCCGCCGTTTCGGCTTTATTTTCGAGTCCGGGATTCTTTTCGTCGATGACCTTTGTTACCTTTTCGATTGCGGCGGCAAAAACATCGCGAAGCAGTACGACATTTCCGTGACGTGTCGAGAGTTTTACGCCGTCTATGCTGACCGTTCCGTACGGAACGTGAACAAGCTCATCATACCAGTCATATCCCATAAGTTCGACAACCTTGAACCACTGTGCGAAGTGAAGGCTCTGCTGTGACGATGTGACATATATGCATTTATCGAAATTATAGGTGCGTTTACGGTAGACCGCCGCCGCTATATCACGTGTGGGGTAAAGAGTCGAGCCGTCGCGTTTGAGAATAAGGCAGACCGGCATATTATATTCCGACAGATCGACGACAGACGCACCGTCATCGATTTTGAGAAGTCCCATGCTGCGCAGTTTTTCGACCTGCTCGGGCATCTTATCGGTATAGAATGATTCGCCGTTATACGAATCAAATGTAATGCCGAGCTGATCGTAGGTCTTTTTATATTCGGCAAGCGACAAATCGACAAACCAGCGCCAGAGCTTTATATTTTCGGGATCGTGATGTTCGAGTTTGACAAATTCGGCACGTGCAAGAGCGTTCAGCGAGTCGTCTTTATCCGCTTCTTCATGGAAACGGACATACAGAGATACGAGTCCGTCGATTCCCTCTTTTTTAATTTCTTCTTCGCTTCCCCACTTGCGGTAAGCGACAATAAGCTTGCCGAACTGCGTTCCCCAGTCGCCGAGATAATTGATTCCGATGCATTTATATCCGCAAAATTCGTGCAGCTTTTTAAGGGAATGTCCGATAACCGTAGTGCCGAGATGACCTATATGAAAAGGTTTGGCGACGTTCGGAGACGAATAGTCGAGAACGACTGTCTTTCCCGCGCCGACATCCGATTTTCCGTAATTTTCACCCTTTTGAAGAATCTCGGGCAGAACCGTTTTTTCATAATAGCCGTCGGCGACCGTGAAGTTGAGGTATCCGCCCGCCGTTTCGGCTTTGGCAATTCCCGAAGGAAGATTTCCGTTCAAATCGGCCGCAAGTTCGGACGCTATCGCGGGCGGCGCTTTACGCAGCAGCTTGGAAAGTCGGAAACACGGAAGCGCTATATCTCCCATCGAAGCATCGGGAGGATATTCGAGAATCCGATATATTCCGTCGGTGTCGCAAACATCACTGCCCGCTCTGCCGCATAACGCATCGGCAACAGCCGATGCCAGCTGTTTTTTTAATTCTTGCATATTTACATCCTTTACTGAAAAGCGGTTTACGAGACCGCCTACTGACACAAAAAATCAGTTGCATATCAGCACAAACTGACATATTATTATATCACAGTGATATATTCATTTCAAGCTTTTTTTGCAATTTTTGTATTTTTTTCGAAAACTATTGAATATATCGACCGAGTTTGGTATAATTTTGTTATACAAGGGAGGTTTTGATATGGCATTTTTAACTGTTGATTTTCATTCCGATGTTCTCGGAATGGGTATGACGATGAATGTGATTCTGCCCCAATCGGCAACGACCGCAATCGGCATTGCGTCTTCCGACTGCGTAAAGTGCAAAACTCTTTATCTTTTACACGGACTGTCGGACGACCACACGATATGGTCGCGCCGAACATCAATCGAGAGATATGTCTCGGGAAAAAATCTTGCCGTTGTTATGCCCTGCGCGCACAAGAGCTGGTACACGGATATGGCGGTCGGCGACAGATATTTTGAATATATATCAAAAGAAGTTCCGTCTATCTGCCGCGGTATGTTCAGGCAGATGAGCTCGGCACGCGAGGACAACTTTATTGCGGGGCTGTCCATGGGCGGTTACGGCGCGGTTAAGACGGCACTTACTTACCCCGAATCGTTTGCGGGCTGTGCCGGACTTTCGGGAGCTTACGATATTGAGAAAAGATACGGATACGGCGATGCCGAATACCGCAGAATGGAGACGATTTTCGGGCCGAAAGAGAGTTTCGCAAAGTCGGTCAACGATGTCTACTCTCTCGCAGGCAGTCTTGCAAAAGCCGAAAAGGAAAAACCGAGAATCTTTCTCTGGTGCGGAACAGAGGACTCGCTTCTTTCGGATACGCAGAAGCTTTCCGATATTCTCGCCGACGGAGGATACGAGTTTGTATCAAACAGTTCCCGCGGCACGCATGAATGGTCATGCTGGGACAGAGAAATCGGGAACGCAATCGAATTTTTCGGAATCTGATTTATTAAAATCGGCTTCATTTCACAAAATATTCAGAAATTATTAACCGCATCGGTTCTTTTATATAGTAGAATAACCTCGGAAATTCGGGAAAGGCGGCGTGAGCGAAATGGAAATCATCGTAGACAAAAAGCATGACAATCTGCCGCTGCTCACATTTCTGACGCATGAGCTGGGGCTGTCGAGAAGGTCGATTTCGAGGCTGAAGCGGCTTGATCGGGGCATAGTGTTAAACGGAGATCAAGTAACCGTTCGGGCTCTGCTTCATGAGGGAGACCGTCTTGTGCTCATGTGCGAAGACGAAAAATCGGCCGAAAGCATTCTGCCGTCAAACATTCCGATTGACATAATTTACGAGGACGATGACATTATTGCGGTAAACAAACCTCCGCATATGCCGACTCATCCGTCACACGGTCACTATACCGACACGCTGGCAAACGCCGCTGCCTATTATTTTGAAAGCAGGGGCATACCGTTTGTTTTCAGAGCGGCAAACAGACTTGACCGCGACACAAGCGGCATTGTTCTCATTGCCAAAAACAGGCATGCCGCCTACTGTCTTTCAAACGAGGTCGAAAACAGACAGACGGTCAAATGTTATCTTGCCGTCCTGTCGGGGATTCCGTCCGAAAAGAGCGGTCGAATTATCGCATACATCAGGCGAAAGAAAAAAAGCATAATCACCCGTGAGGCGCTTGATTATCCGACAGATGACTCGTCGTTTTCGGAAACGCTCTACAAGGTAATCGGAGAAGGAGAGAATGCCTGCGCGGCAGTCGCCATGCCGATTACGGGAAGAACGCATCAGCTTAGACTTCATTTCGCTCACATAGGTCATCCGATTATCGGAGACGATATGTACGGCAGTGCGTCCGACTTAATCGACCGTCAGGCGCTGCATGCCTATTCTCTGACATTTGCGCATCCATCATCGGAAAACGGCACCGAAATGTCGGTTTATGCGCCTTTTCCCGAAGATATTCTGAGTCTTTTGCGCTCGGTCAAAATATCTCCCGACAAAATTTATGACGGGATGAAAAAAGCGGTCTGCGAACTTACAGATCTTAAACAAAGTTAAAATGATTATCGAAAGGAATTTATCGGATGAACGGGGAAGAAAAAACGGAAAAAGAAGAGATTAAGGAAGTTTCCGAAAAAAAGCCGAACTTTTTGAGAAGATTTTTCGGAAAGGTTTCCGAAAAGATCGCGTTCTTCTTCGGAAACGCACCTAAAATCTGCATTGTGTTTTATATTGTCGCGCTGATTGCGCTCATTCTGCATATCGGCGCTTGCTGCTCGGAATCTTTTGCAGATTTTCTCATCAAATATCCGTGCGCGGCGATACGTTTTATAAACGCAAAGATTACCGGGTGGATTCCGTTTTCATTTGCGGAGATGATAATAATTCTCATCCCGTTAATCTTTATTACGCTGATTGTTGTCGGTGTGGTTGTTTCGAAAAAAGGCACGAACAGACAGTACATCGGACTTATGGCATCGCTTCTTGCCGCGATTTCATTTTTGTACTCTTCGTTTGTATTGACGCTCGCGCCCGGATACAAAGGCTCGACTCTTGACGAAAAGCTCGACCTTGCCGCCGACAGTGTTACGGCGGAAGAACTCTATGACACGGCGTCATATCTGACCGACAAAATAAACGAACTTGTCGACAAAATAAATTTCGATCCGGACGGATTTTCGGTTATGCCGTACAATCTTGACGAAATGAACACAAAGCTCAATGACGCATACGCAAAAGCGGCAAAGAAATACAGTTTCATATCACCCTTAAAATCAAATCTGAAATATGTTATACTGTCGGACGCAATGTCATATACGCACATCACGGGAGTTTACACATATTTTACGGGAGAAGCAAATATAAACGTAGCCTTCCCCGACTACACGATTCCCTACACCGCCGCCCACGAACTTGCGCATCAACGGGGAACGGCACGCGAAAACGAAGCGAATTTTGTCGCTTTTCTCGCTTGTATTGAGTCGGATGACGATTATATTTTATACAGCGCATATACGAATATGCTCGAATACATTCTTAATGCTCTTTATTCGGCAGACAGTAAGCTTTACAGCTCGCTATGGAGCAAATTCGACAGCAGAACGATAGGCGAATTCAATGCTTACGCCTCTTTTTACAAGAAATATCAAAACAGCACGGCATCCAAGGTAAGCTCGACAATCAACAACACATATCTGCAAACGCAGGGTGTGAAAGAAGGTTCAAAATCATACGGGCTTGTTGTCGATCTTATGGTCGCATATCACAAAAGCATCTCCGAATGACCGACTGCATCAACGAAAAAAAGCGGTCGAAGATTTCTTTCCGGTGAGAGCTTAATGTCGATAATTATCGGGTACAATTTACAAATTGTTAACATTTGCAGGCCGTAAAAAAGCTATAATAAAAGAAGCAAAAATTCCGAACGGTGTGTCCATTCGGAATTTTTATATGTACGGACGTTCGGCTTTTACCGAACATCTTCGGCGGCGGCACAGCCCGTCCGATTATGCCGCTTTGGGCGGTTTGGATTTAGCTTTTCGAAAGGGTTTTTATTCATCCGATCGGATGAATTCTTTATAGATTATGGAAAAAATACTGATAACAGGGGGCAAGCCGCTGTACGGCTCGGTGGAAATCGACGGCATGAAAAACGCCGCTCTTCCGATTGTATTCGCGACTCTGCTTGTCCGCGGCAAATGCCTTATAAAAAATCTTCCGTGTGTAAGCGACATTTCGAGATCTCTCGAACTTATCGAAGATCTCGGAGCATATGTGAAAAGACTTGACAAACACAGCGTTGAAATCGACAGCGCGGGTGTTCAGGTCAGATCGGTTCCCTCCGATTTATCGCGGAAAATGCGCGCTTCATACTATCTCATCGGTGCGGAACTCGGCAGATTCGGAAAAGCGCTCGTAGGCTATCCCGGAGGATGCGATTTCGGTGTCCGCCCGATTGACCAGCATATAAAAGGATTTGAAAAACTCGGCGCAAAGGTAAATGTGGAGGGCGGTTACATAGACGCATCCGCTCCCGACGGTCTTATCGGATCTAACATTTTCTTTGATATAGTAACGGTGGGCGGAACGATAAACGTTATGCTTGCCGCCGTACTTGCCGACGGTATGACCGTTATCGAAAATGCCGCGAGAGAGCCTCACATAGTCGATCTTGCGAACTTTCTTAACACCTGCGGTGCCGATATTAAAGGTGCGGGAACAGACACCATAAAAATAAAAGGTGTTTCCGAACTTCACGGATGCAGCTACACAATAATTCCCGACATGATTGAGGCGGGAACATATATGGTCGCAGCAGCGGCTGCCGGCGGCGATGTCGAAATCTGCAACATAATTCCGAAGCACATGGAATCGGTTACGGCAAAACTCGAAGAAATGGGTGTTACGGTAATCGAAAACGATGACAGCATTCGCATTATCCGCGATCCCGATGCCGGAATCAAATCGTGCAATGTAAAAACACTTCCCTATCCCGGATTCCCGACCGATATGCAGCCGCAGTTCGGTGCGCTGATGTGTCAGGCCGACGGTGTCAGCATGATTAACGAAGGTGTTTGGGACAACCGTTTCAAATATGTGGACGAGCTTAAACGCATGGGTGCGCAAATCGAGGTTACCGGCAAAACAGCTGTTATCAAAGGAAATCCGGACCGCATGACAAGTGCATCGGTCAGAGCCGTCGACCTTCGCGGCGGTGCGGCAATGGTTGTCGCCGCGTTGGCCGTAAATGGCACTACCGACATCGACGACATACATTTGATTGAGCGAGGCTATGACAATCTTGTCGGCAAGCTGACGGCGCTCGGCGCGCAGGTACGCAAGATTACGGTTATTCCGCCGGATCAGGCATTTAATGTTGCCAACTGACATACTGCTTTATCGGCAGACGGACAGCATCCGTCTGCCGAATATTTTACACGGGAGACAGGTAAATCGGATGAGAGAAATTACAATAGGCAAAAATGATGCCGGGCAGCGGCTTGACAAGTTTCTGTCAAAAGCCGTCAAATCGCTTCCGACTTCACTGATGTACAAGTCGATACGAACAAAGAAAATCAAGCTGAACCGCAAGCGCGCAGAAATATCGACGATTCTCTGCGAGGGCGACAAAATCCAGCTCTTTTTAAGTGATGAGTTCTTTACCGACGGCAAAAAGAGCATCCCCGCAAACGCCGATTCATCGCTCGACATTATTTACGAAGACGAGAACATTATTCTCTGCAACAAACCGGAGGGTATGATTGTTCATGCCGATCAAAGCGGTGACGAATCGGGTACGCTTATCGCACACATTCAGGCTTATCTTTATGCGTCGGGCAGCTACAATCCCGAAGACGAAAATTCATTCGCGCCCGCGCTCTGCAACCGAATCGACAGAAACACCGAAGGCATTGTAATCGCCGCAAAAAATGCCGAATCGCTTCGCATACTCAATGAAAAAATCAAAAACCGTGAGATTAAAAAGTATTATCTGTGTGTCTGCCACGGATATCCCGCAAAAAAAGCAGCAAGGCTTACCGGATACATGATAAAAAACAGTTCGGAAAATATTGTCAGGGTTTACAAAGAGCGTCCGAACAATCCCGATGCGCGCACAATGATTACCGATTACAGGGTAATCGCCGAAAAGGACGGGCTTTCGCTTCTCTGCGTTGAGCTTATCACGGGAAGAACTCATCAGATACGCGCTCATCTGGCTTCAATCGGTCATCCGCTTCTCGGCGACGGAAAATACGGCATAAACCGAGAGGACAGAAAAAGAGGATTTGATCATCAGGCACTCTGTTCATACCGCGTCCGCTTCGTGTTTGAGGGCGACGGAGGGATTCTTTCCTATCTGAACGGAAAGGAATTTTACGTAAATCCCGACAAAATAGATTTTCTCAAGCTTTTCCCCGATGTCGATCTGAGTTTTTCCGACAAACAGTAAAGGAGAGGCAATCGATGAAAAAAAGATTGACGGCGGCGGCGGTTATCGTTGCGAGCGGCATTTTGACCGCGCTGACGCTTGAAGTTGATATTTTATATCCGCTTTCCTATCTGTCGCTTGCGCCCTATTTTTATTTTCTGCTCAAAATGACCGATGAGCGGAAGTCTTATCCGAAGCTTTATTTATACGGACTTTTGCATTCGTTTTCCTATTACATGGTGGTATACTCATTCTTTCTTGCGATGTATCCGCTTGAATTCATGGGTGTTACGAAACCGATGGCTGTTGTCATTGTTCTGTTCTGTCAAATCGGGCTTTCGCTTTTACAATCGCTTTCGACAGCCGCAGCCGCACCGTTATTCAGACTTTTCAAAAAGCATACCGCACTCTCTCCCGTTTTATTCGCCTCTGTCTGGATTATTCTCGAATGGATACAGAATTTTACATGGGCGGGTGTTCCCTTTCTTCGTCTTGCGATTTCGCAGACATCATTCATTCCCGCCATGCAGTCGGCGTCGATTTTCGGATCACTCTTCCTGTCGTTTTTGCCTGCGTTTACATCGGCGTGCTTCGGTTTGTCTTTTTACTGCATAAAAAAATACGGGATAAAAGATTTTTCGGCAAGGCTTTATCCGATAATTGCGATTGCCGTGATTGCCGCAAACATAGGCTACGGGCTTATAAGAATCGGAACATACAGCGAGGACTCTGACAGAACGGTAAAAGCGGTGCTTATTCAGGCAAATATAGGCTCAACCGACAAGTGGGCCGAACAAACGGTGAGCGGAATAGTGGAAAAGCATCTTGAACTGTCCGAGCAGGCGGTAAGCGAAAGCGGTGCGGAAATTATTGTATTTTCGGAAACCGCTCTGAATTTCAATCTTCTGGAGTCCGAATTCACCGACACGCGTGAAAAGATTTCGAATTTTGCTGAAAAGCACAACGTTTATATGCTTATCGGGACATTCACAAAAGACGGGGACGGCAACTCGTACAACTCGGTCGTCATATTCTATCCCGATGGGACATACGAGGAAAATCCATACAACAAGCGGCGTTTGGTACCCTTCGGCGAGTTTGTGCCGATGGAGTCTATACTCAAAACCTGTCTGCCGTTTCTGACCGAAATGAATTTATTTGACAGTCAGCTTACCCCGGGCGAAGGAACCGCGGTTAACGAAATTGCGGGAGGAAAAATCGGGCGGCTGATATGTTTTGACTCAATCTACGACTATCTTACCCGAGAATCGGTATCCGACGGTGCCGAAATGATGATTCTTTCGACCAACGACTCATGGTATCTTGACTCTCCCGCGGTATACATACACAACGATCACGCGAAACTTCGCGCGGTCGAATCGGGGAAATACATGCTTCGTGCCGCAAATACTGGCATATCGTCGGTCATTGATCCGCTCGGGCGTACGAAAGCCGAGCTCGGGGCGCTTGAAAAAGGATATGTCGCCGCCGATGTCATATTCATCGGCGAGCGCACGGTTTATTCATACATCGGCAATATAATCATCCCCGTATGTGCGGCTTTCATTCTGTTCGAATTTATGTCAAAAATAATATCGAAAAAGAAGAAAAAAGATGTTGTCGGATGATACAGTCGCACGAATGATATGAAATATTAACGAAAACAAGGCGGACTTTTTAAGTCCGCCTTGTTCTGTTTACATTTATATTACTTTGTACCGAAGATACGGTCGCCTGCATCTCCGAGACCCGGAAGAATGTAGCAGCGGTCGTTCAGCTTTTCATCAAGATGTGCGCAGTAGATTGTGACATCGGGATGAACTTTGGTAAGCGCCTCAATTCCCTGAGGAGCGGCAATCATACACATAAACTTAATGTTCTTGCCGCCGCGCTCCTTAATGAAATTGATTGCGGCGATTGCCGATCCGCCTGTTGCGAGCATAGGGTCGGTAACTATAATCTGTCTCTCTCCGATATTGGGAGGCAGTTTGCAGTAGTATTCGTGAGGTTTCATTGTTACCTCATCGCGGTAAAGTCCGATATGTCCGACCTTTGCGGTAGGAACAAGTTCGAGAATGCCTTCAACCATGCCGAGGCCTGCGCGAAGAATCGGGACAACAGCCATTTCGGGGCCTGCAAGCATCTGTGTCTTGCACTTCATAAGAGGAGTTTCAACCTCAACCTCTTTGAGAGGCATATCGCGCAGTGATTCGTAGCTCATAAACATTGTGACTTCTTTTACAAGTTCACGGAACTCTTTGCAGGATGTGTCTTTGCTGCGCATGATTGAAATTTTATGCTGAATCAGCGGATGATCGAATATTATAACGTTATCCATTGTGATACCTTTCATTATTTGTTTTCTTCTGTTGTATCTTTTTTCTCGATTACGCCGCCGTCGCTGTCAAGTGCGGTTGCGAAGATTGCGTTTTCACCGAGTTTTGCTGCTTCTTCTTCTCCGCCGAAGTCGTAATCCTTACCGGGAAGAATTGCGTTGAGGGCGATTCCGACGATGGATGCTACTGCGAGAGCGGAGAGTGAGATTGTTATATTTCCGATTGCGAATGTTACGGAGCTGAGGCCGAGTCCGCATACAAGGATGATTGCCGCGATAATCAGGTTACGGCTCTTGGAGAAGTCAACCTTGTTTTCAACGACATTGCGTACGCCGACTGCCGAAATCATACCGTAGAGTATGAACGAGATGCCGCCGATTACCGCTGTCGGGATGAGGTTGACAAGCGCTTCGAACTTAGGGCAGAAGGAGAGAACTGCTGCGAAGATTGCGGCAAGACGGATTACTCGAGGGTCATAAACCTTGGAGAGAGCAAGCACGCCTGTGTTTTCACCGTATGTTGTATTTGCGGGTGCGCCGAAGAGAGATGCGAGAGATGTTGCGATACCGTCGCCGATGAGTGTTCTGTGAAGTCCGGGATCTTTAATGAAGTTCTTGCCGACTGTGGAGGAGATTGCCGAGATATCGCCGATGTGTTCCATCATTGTTGCGAGAGAGATAGGCATAATTGCGACGATTGCGCTTACCACGAGCGAGGTGTTCTTGAAGTCAACGCCGCCGAATACCGTGTTTTTCCAGAATATCGGGAGACCGATCCAGTCTGCGCTCTTAAGAGTGTTAAGAGCATCTACCGAGAAGAGTTTGAGGCTTTCATTGCCTGCGATTGCTATATATGCGCCGTCGGCGGTTGTCTGTCCGCATGTAATTGCGAGAATTGCCGCAACCGCGCAGGAGCCGAGCACACCGAGAAGAAGCGGGATGATTTTAACCATTCCCTTGCCCCATACGTTGAAGACAACGATGAGTGCGAGAGCGATAACCGCAAGGAGCCAGTTGCTTTCGCAGTTGCTGATTGCGCTACTTGCGAGTCCGAGTCCGATTGCTATGATGATAGGACCTGTGACAACAGGGGGGAAGAATTTCATAACCTTGTTTACGCCGATTGCCTTAATAAGTGCGGCAAGTACAAGATATACAAGACCCGCTGCGGCTACGCCGAGGCAGGCGTAAGGGAGAAGCTCTGCCGAGGTCATGTTTTCATAACCCTTTGTTCCGGCAAGTCCGGTAATTGCGGCATATCCGCCGATGAATGCGAATGACGAGCCGAGGAACGCGGGAACTTTTCCGCCGGTTACAAGGTGGAAGAAGAGTGTTCCGAGTCCTGCCCAGAGCAGTGTTGTTGCTACGTTAAGTCCTGTGAGAAGCGGTACAAGTACTGTTGCTCCGAACATAGCGAACATATGCTGGAATCCGAGCACGATCATTTTCGGTGCGCCGAGAGTTCTCGCATCAAATATGCCCTCGTCACCGATCACGACTTTTTCTTTTGTTTTTTTCATTGTCATGGTCTCCTTTTTGATTTTGTTTTTATCAATCAATCCGCAGCTGCGGACAAATTGCCAAAAAAAATTCGACAGATAAAAAATCTGTCGATTATTTGAGAATAATATTAACGGGGATAAAAATAGAGGTGAAAAGCGAAAGGACGGCGGCTCGGCTGAACTTTATGCTGTTTGCGCATCCCATAATCTTCATCTCGGTTTTTCCTTCCCTGTTTTCATTTTCTGTGATTTTATCACATCGAAGGAACAATGTCAAGTCTTTTTTGAACGAAAAGATAGACAAAGTTCCTTCGATACGATTTCGCTTTTTTGTTTATTCTGCCTTATCTCATATTTTTCTTGAGTGCGGCAACCCTGCATGCTCTGTTATAGGCTTTGGCAATATAAAGTTCAAGCGGCATTTTATCGTACTCGTCGTTGTCATGTCTGTCGGGTTTACTCTTTGTGTTCAGCTCGAAAGTGAGCGGACCGTCGAAATGATATTTATTAAGTCTTGATGCGATATCTTCCCAATCGGCTATTCCGTCAAAAGGCAGCAGATGCAGATCATCGGTCCATGTTATTACGCCGTTATAATCGCTGACGCCGAGATTATCGTTGAGATGCGTACCGAACAGTCGGTCGCCGTAGAGTCTCATCATATCCTTGCCTCTGTTATAGCAGAGTTCGTGTCCGGTATCCCAGCAAAAACCGACGCAGTCGAAATCCGAGAGTCCGTTCATAACCGCGGCGAGATATTCTTCACCTTCGGTATTTTCGAATGCGACCTTCACGCCGAGCAGTTCGGCTTCTTCGGCAACTCTTCTGAAATTTTCGACTCCCGCTTCATTCGGGCAGTGATCTTCAAATCCCTTGAATGTATGCACAATCATAAGGGGAACGTCATATTCCGCGCAATCGCGCAGACAGTCGATAAGTTCTTCAACCGCGGCTTCGGATGCGCTTGATTTTCCCCACATATCGGCGGCTCTGCCGAACGGGGCGTGAATCGACTGATAATACATTCCGCATTCATCCGCCGCTTTTCTGAAGCCTGCAATATCGGCGTTTCTGTCCCATCCGGTAAAGAAACCGTCAAATCCGGTTTTGGCGAACAGTTTAATCTGATCGGCAACCGAGATGCCGAACTGTCCACTTGTCGCAATGCACAGTTTGGTTTTCCACATACCCAAAATTCTCCTTTGATTTTGTTTTTTAAATCGGCATTTACTCCGTGGTTTCGGGTTTGCTTTGACTTATACCGTTTTTTATCTTAACGAAAAAGGTCCCGATTTATCGGGACCTTTAAGAGCTGTGATTTTCAGCTCCCGTATGGCCCACCCTGAGGGATTCGAACCCTCGACCAACGGAATCGGAATCCGGTACTCTATCCGGGCTGAGCTAAGGATGGTTTTTACAGCCGATATTATATCACGAAGAGCTTATAATGTCAAGAAGAGGCGACTTTTTTTTACGAAAAGCCTTGATTTTTTTCATCCCGTATGTTATAATTCGCAATGTAGCCGATTTCGGCGGAAGCTTTTCCGTACGGATGCATACGGTTTTGCCGGTGTGATGGAATTGGCAGACTTGTCGGACTCAAAATCCGATGGTAGCGATACCGTACCGGTTCGACCCCGGTCACCGGCACCATATAAGAAGTCCGAACCGCTCTTTTACTTAAAAGAGCGGTTCGGACTTCTTTTTTCGTAAAATCTGGTTCGGCACCAAGTCGGGGCCCGATTCTTTAATCATTCCTCATCGGATTCGTCGGTTCCGTATGTTTCGGTTTTATCCGTCTGCCCGGGATCAATCTGAATCGTGAGCATTTCATCGGTTTCGCCGAGAATATATCCGCCGTCCGCCACCTGCGCAACCGCGATTTTCGACGGCAGTGATGCGGAATCCTCGATTTTGACCGTGACAAGCTCATCCGACACAAATTCGGTATCATCGATTACCGTTCCGTCGGCGACGAGTTTACTCCATTTTGTGAAGTTCTCGCCGTAAACATAGAGAACACCGTCCGAAATTTCGCATCGTGTAATAACTATATCCTTGACGCCGAGCCTCATATCGGTAATTTTCGGATAATACTCGGTATTGCCGCCGTAGACATATCTCGGCGATATTCGGCCGAGAATATTATATCCTATCATATCATATTCAAGGTCCTTAAACCATTCGGCATAGTTCGGATCGTCCGCGTAAAACTGATGAAGTTTTGTCATAAGTCCGTTACTTATTCCGAGAAGTTTAAGCACATTTGAGCTGAGCTGATATGAATAGATGTCGCCGATTTCTTTTCCGCTGTCCTCGAGTCCGTAATTCGACAGAATGACATACGGAGTTTTATAAAT
>CAZHPU010000010.1:0-22570 GCA_964534435.1 uncultured Lachnospiraceae bacterium
AAAGTTGAATTTGAATCTACCATTGAAGCAAGGAAAAACATTGACCAATTAGAAGCTGATAAGGAATCGCTTTGTAAGCGTGTGAATTCTATTTTAAAGGAAGAAATGAAAAAATTGCCTGAACAGTCACGCGATATCTTTTATCGTCACCTCTATGAAAATCAACCTTTTAGCGTCTTAGGTGAAAGTTATCACAGGTCGCGAATGAGAATGTGTGAATGTTACAAAAATGTCTTGCAACAAATTCAAAAGCGTTTGAAAACAGAAGGTATTGATAAGCTTTGGTACGAATTGCAAGAAGGTTTATAAAATGATACTCTCTAATGAGAAACGATCCGACTATCGAAATCGCGCAAATAAAATCCACAATGACTTGAAATCCTTGTTTTCTGAAATGAAAACCGACTTGTCTGATCGCGCTGATAAAACGCTTATTAAAGGAACTGCATATTATCGTTATTTAAATTTTTATCGAGTTATCGAATTGGCAACAACTATTCTAGATTGTGAGTTAAACAATGAAACGCATTGAAATGAAGGTTGTAGGGAAAGATATGACTTTCGAAGATAATGAATTCCATCATAATATCGGCGTTGAAGTTGAATTTTCGGCTCCCTCTCGCGATGCTATGACTACAATGCTTGACCGCTTTAGAATCTGGTTTGATGCCGAACATGCTTATTATGACTATGAAAATCAAAGTTCTCTCGATAACGTATCCCCCCCATTGATTAAACGTCTCTCGCGCTTATCGCAAGAGCTAGAACAACTACGCATTAAATTACAGTCAGATACTCTTATTGACGCGCTTTTATTAAAACCAGAAGCAACTATTACTATATCTCGTGAATCGGCTATCGCCGAGCGCCTTTGTTGCGCTAAACAAATTTTAGACGGCGCTTTACAAATGATTAAAAATGAAAAGGAACAAAAATATGAAATTTGACTTGTTTTCAAAATTAAAAAAGTCTTTTAAAATCAAAAGAAATAACGACTTGATTAAAAATGTAAAAACCGAAATCCGTTGTTTCTTAAATAGACAAACTACTCGAACTATTCCCGATGTCTTATTAGTTCAATATACCAATTCCAAACAGTCTAAGTTCTTACTAGAATTGATTATTGAACAACGCTTACGATTAAAATCAATTAGTCAAAAAGAACCATGCAAGGTCATCCTTTATTGGAAATGTAATAACGAAGATTATCGAAGTAAAGTTGAAGCTATTTTTGAAGTCGTTCGAAAATATGGCATTGAAACTCGAATTGTTGAACAAAAGAAAAACGATCCTAATGAAAAAGATACGCGAAATATCTTGAAATTGTTAGTCGCGTCTAATGAATTAGACCCTAATACTGGTGTTCTTTACTTGACAAGCCGACGCCGAAAAATTGACCGCCGTGAAACTCCTATTTCACGAATCAGTAAAAAATACAATATCTGGATAGCGCGTCCTTTCCTTGGTTTACCACTAAGCGCTATGACTCAATATCTCGCCCAAATTCATGTTTATTCATGGGGCGAGAGATGTGGAATCGTTAGTAAAACAATCAAAAAAAATAATCTTGAAACTCTTGAAAACAAATCTGATACAAATAATAAAGCTCGAATAGATTTTAAGTTGAAAAAACAATTCGAAAATATTGCGCTTTATGAAATGTATCAGGATTATTACCGAAAAGAACAAAAGAAACGATTACTAGAATCCCTTAACAATGCTACTATAAAAGAAACTGAAAATACTCAAAAAACGCAAGAGCAGTCGTCACAAACGATTAAAGCAGAAGAAAAAAATGAATAATATGAGTTTAGAGCCACCAAAAAACCGCGCTATGCAACGAACGGAAGCTGCCCGAAATTTTGTAGACTCAGTAGGTAAATTATGTGAGGCTCTTTTACTCGAACGCCAAAATACTGCGTCTGAAATGAACGATTTTATTCAATCTGAAATAGATAAATACCTACTCCGCGTGTCTCATGACGCTAGCCTTTTTAAAGTTTGGCTAGTCTCCGATTATAATGAAGAAATTAGAAACAATACCACAAATAAAATGAAAGGATAAGTATGAGTAATTTTGATGAATTGTTAAATAAACTAAAAAAATTGTTCGAAAAGCAAGGAAACCCTACCGGATTGTCAAAATCTCTCTTTTCTAGCGCTTACCCTTTTAATAAAATGTCTAAGGAAAAAAGAGAAGAATTTTTAAATACTCTTGTCGAACGTGGTTTAGCAATTGTATCAATAATAGCAAATAAGACGATTGTCGAACGTTTGTGGGGACAATCTGATGAAACGGTAAAATCTCTTAGTAATGCTCAATCTTCACGTGACGATGCAAATTCAAATAATGAATCAAGCGTCGCGCAAGACTCTGAGAATCTTACATCAGTCAATGAAAAAACAGTAGTCGACGCGGAGTTAGTAACTGACTCTAATTCTCATGAAGACGTAAAAGCCTTACAAGACGCGCCACCTATCTCCAATGTTACCCCTTCTAAAAACGATAATGAACGAATAGAAATTACACCAATACGCGACCATACTCCTGCAACAATTCTAAAAACGATAATCAAGGGAGTAGCTGATACAAGTTACGAATATGTAAAGGAAAAAAATGCAACAAGCGCAACACAAAAAAATGAAAGTTCAAATACAACCTTATCACGCTTAACAAGTTTATCCGAACGCGATATTCAAATAAGCATAGGCAAGAATATTCTATTATGCATTGCCTTGATATTGGTAATTTTAAGCAGTTACTATAATTGTGTGCATCAAGCCGCTATAATAGACAAGGTATTAGAGCTGCAATCAATACAAAAAACAATGCAACAGGAAGTTACCAACATTTTACAACAAATTCCTAATACTTTATCTAACAACAGTTCTAACTAGTTTTCCTGTCGAATTAAATAAAGAACGCGCCCTATCTAGCGCGTTCTATTCTAACGTGTTGTTCTCTGTTGCTTAGTAGGCTAAAATATTTCCCAAGTCTACATCGGTTGAATTATACTCTTGTACTAATTGTTCACGTGTGTAATGCTCTTTATACCATGTAATATAGTCTTGTATATTTTCATGTTTACATAAAATATAAAGTTTTACAGCAACTTTCCAAGGGTCAAAAAAAGCCTCTAGAAGTTTTAGCGCTAGTTCCGTATCGTCTTTATGTATTCCACGCGACTCAAAATATACTTTTACCGTTTCATGAGCATATGCATACGCTAGTCTTGTTTGTGCGTCGAATATATTTTTATAACGCAACTTAAGGTCTTTATTTTTTGCAAAAATAGAGTTTAATACATATAAATATCCATTGGAGTGTGGCTGATCCATTTCATAATTAAGTTGTCTGGCAACTTTTTTCACTGCGTAAATATTTTCATTGGACGCTTTAAAAACATACATAACTTTTAACGCTTTTTTCAGGAAGTTTACAAGGTCAACTGTTTGTGGTAATACTGTAGAATAATTATAACAATTATCCAATGTAAATATATCAGTCAAAAACCTTAGTTCGTTTTCTTGCTTGTTTTCGTGCTTGTTTACTTGCTTGTTTACTTGCTTGTTTTCTACAACTGCATTCATGGCAATTCCTTAAAAATAGGGGATAAATAGGGCGCTATCGTCGCGCCTTATATTTATTCGTGCCCGAAAATAGAATTTTACTAGACAAAAAGATAGAATTATTTAGAATTTTTATAAGCTTATCCAGGTTATATATTCAAGTTAAGAATAATTTTAATAGTTGTTTTTACTAGGGGTAACCTTTATTAGAATATTTTAAAAAATAAGGTTTGTTTTTAATTCCAAGTACATTTATTATCAAGCATCCTGTAAGGCAATTATTTAACGATGTTCACTTAAGGAAAAATAAAAAATATAGCATTAGTATTAATCATTAAATTCACGACTGATTATTTTCTCCTAAAAGAAAAATTTAGAGATTTATATTTTTAAAAAGCGCCTTGTATAAAAGCGCTTACGTGTAACCCAATTTTAGCGGTTTATAGTTCGTTAAACATAATAGCATAAAAAAACTGTTACAAGCTTTCACCCTTGCAACAGTTCTTTATCTTTTCAGGAGATTAAACAAGAAAATTATTGACTTCTTATATTGATTGATATGCTATATATCATTTTCTAACACGCTTGTTTGGCGTTAAAGTTGGCGTTAAAGTATCTCTAAAAGTGATTTTAGGAATTTTGTGATTGGTATAAAAATTAAAAGAACTTTTTAAGACGCTTTTAGGCATCTTCTATTATAGAGAATAAAAAAAGATTTATATCATTCATTTGGTTTCTCGTTCTATATTCAAACGTTTTTGTATTTCAATACTATAATTCCTGTGTCGATAACATAAGTATTGATATATAGATATGTTAGACGAGGTTACTATGAAAAAAAACCGCTATGAAGTTTCACGATTATTGATAGATTATCATATGAATCTACAAGGGGTTGCCGCAAATGTTGGAACCAATATGGCGTCGATTGTAGGACGTTCTGATAAAGACGTGCTAGAACTTGTTTTAAATGAAGCTCCTAATCATGTCATAGGCGTTAAAGCAGAAATGGAGCGTTTAGAGGAACTCGCACAAAGAGCTATTTCAATAAGGCAACAACATTTTAACGATTCGTATAGTTATTTAAGAGGGGAGAATTATAACGTTGCTGTTTCTGCGTCTAATCAAACGTTAGCTGAAGCCGCGTCAACTCTCGAAAAAGCCGTTCCATCTGATGAAAATCTCTATAAACTAGACGCGCTGCATCCATTAAACGATGAACAAATTGAAAACATTCTGGATAATAGTGAAGTTAAAGGAAAGTCCGTTTTATCATGGTTTAAAGGACTTATCGATGGCGATGTAAAACGAATCATAAAAGCTATTTTTATAGCCGCTAGACGCGGAGTTAGCCCTAAGGAGATTACACGAATTTTTCTAGGGTCTAAGAAAAATGGTTATAAAGACGGCGTTTTTTTAAAGACAATGCAACAGATTGGATTATTCGCTAAAACTATTGTAAACGGAATCTCTAATATTGCGCGTAAAGAGACTATTGAAGACAACAAAGAATCAATAGACGGCGTGCGTTTTTGTGGAGTTTTCGACGGACGAACATGCTATTATTGCGGTAGTAACGATGGTATGGTATGGGAAAATGGCGATGAAAACGTCGTTACACCACCGTTACATTTTAGTTGTCGTTGTTGTCTGATTCCATATATTCATGGCGTAGATAAGGAAGGAAACCCATTGACTCCCCCTGATCGGGCAGAGCCAGCACGCGATTTTTGGAAGGACGCAGAAGAACAGTATAACGAGAAACCACATAATAAGGACTGGAAAGTCTTAACTCCGGCTACTCGGTTTAAATATTATTACCAAGCGCAGAAGAAATACGAAGAAGAAACAGGACAACCAGCTTTCAAACCGTCAAGTGGAGATTTAGATTTCAAAGACTATTTCGAAAAACAATCGGAAGAAGTTAAAAAAAGATGGCTTGGAGGTACACGCTATGAACTTTACAAACAAAATAGACTACCAATAGACGCGCTTTTACACCCACAAGATGGATTTCATAAAACTTCTGATGAATTAAATAAACAGGTTATGGAATCGGCGTCGCCAAATATTACAGATATTCTCAAAGAAACGAAAAAGGAATTAAATAGATTTAACAAGATTCAAAAAGAATGGGTTGATTATGTTGTTAAAAGTGATGGAACTTTAACTCAAACTGCAATTTCTTGGAAAAAATTCATTGAACAAGGAACATGGCTAACGGATAAAACTAAAAGAGCACAGTTACAAAAAAATATAAGAGATAAGTATCAAGTTTGGAAAGAATATTTAAAAGATTTAGAAAAAAATTCTAAATATGATAAGCAAAGAAAGCTTTATGAACAGATTAAAGTTACTGGGGATGCAAATTTTCTGTTTTTTTTAGAGGAATTAAAAAAGATAAATCATGAACAAAAAGAGCAAGAAAAGGAAGATAATAAAAAGCCCGAATGGACTGGAACGCTTTTAACAAGAGCCGGCACACTAACGCCAAAAGGACAAAGTTATATAAAAAATATAGCAAAAGAGAATGTCGCTGATATTCAAAAAGAAGTCGAAGAAGAAAATAAACTTTGGACTCAATATCTCTCTTGCGGACTTATTAATCAAGGAATTACGACAAATGGCGCTGAATCATTCCGACGATTGGCGAACGCGATTAAAACTGTTCTTGAAGGGCGAGATTTAAAGCCATTTTCACATTATCTCATAATAGATGGAAAACCAAGTCACACGTACAACACAATTGAACGAGAACTGCAAATAATTATCAAAGATAACGACTATTGTCCTAATGCAGTTCAATCTTATCAAGAAGCATTAAACACTGAACAAAATTATTTTGAACAGTATAAAGCCGCTCACCAATTTGAAGAGTTGGCAGAAACTAATAAACAAGTTGAGTCAGACTTAGATAGATTACAGAATCTATTTAAACAGGTTATTCAATCTTTTCCGAAAGAATCATCTTACTTCATTGATTTGAATCACGAAGGAACTCCTGCTTGCAAATATACGGACAATGGGGAGGACTTTCTCAATGACTTTGGTATTGAAAACTTCAATTCTGTTAAAGAAGCAGGAGTTGAAGAATTACGTGAATTCTTAGAGCATTTAGAAGAGGAAGAAGAGCGAATAGAAGAAGAGAAAGAATTTTGGAAAGATTTTTATGACTCATATGAACTCACTTTTAATGATGACGTTAAACAATTGCTTGAACGATTAAAAAATGTTGCCACTAAATTTAAAGAAATGGCTAGTAATTGGATTGCAAGTCAAAATCCTGTTGAAGAAGTTAATAACAATGACGAATGGTTAAATGGATATGGTGAATTTAAGCCTGAACGAAAAAATCTTGTACGTAAAATCAAACAGTTTGGCCCAGGTGATTCCTCTCTTGACAAATTTGAATTACAGAGTTATCGAAACACAGCAGGAGAAACATATACAGAATGGTCTACTTTAGAATGTCCAATAGGAATGTTAGAAGACACTTTTAAACAGATAAAGAATCGAGGACTAGATAATATTTCTATTCTCATACAGGAAATTGATAGAGCATTTGTTCAACATGGAAATGATGAATTACTATATTGGGATCGAAAAAGCAATGGAGGAGGATATTTTTATAATCGCAAATTACAACGAACAAAAGAATATTACACTCTATATCAAGACAATCCCGATATTTTAAAAACGACTGATCAGTTATCTGAAGCTATTAATAAATGCGATGAAGATATACAACAGTTAGACAATAAATTAAATAATGATCCTAATAATATCGAAGTCAAGGCGCGTTTAAAAGACATTAAAGAACTTAAAAAGAAAATTAAAGAAAAGTTAAATCAATTGAAGTTTAACACAAATCAACTTTCGTCTAAAAAAGATGCTAAAATATGGGCTCAGCAGATTAAAAAAGATTCTAACTTTTATCTTTTAAGCGATGATGGCGCTCAATTAAAACCTGAATTTACGAATTGGATTAAAGAAGCGAATACTTCTGCACGCTGTGAGATTCTATTAAAATATCTCATTGAGGATAATCTGACAGTACGAGGAGAGAATTGGACTAATAAAGTCTCTGTAAGACGTCCAAAGACATTAGAAAAAGAAATAAAAGACATTGTATCTAAGATAAATACATTCTATCCTTCAATTGAAAAAATGAAATTTAAATCTCTTAAAATTAATCCTCAAAATCCTTCTGAAGTGTTAATTCACTCTAATACTAACCTTACACAAATTATGCAAAGAGTCTGTAGCTTATATAATATGAATGAACCAATACCTGAAAATTACTTTTGTCTAACAGAAAAAGATGCACTAAATGAAGTGGTCAATGCAATTTATGAATGTGAAGTATTAGACGCGTCTTCCTTAGCTCCTCCAAAGAGCCGAAGCGAATTACTAAGAGATAGCGCTAAAAACCTTGGGCTAAACTATTCTTTACTTCGTAGAAACTACCATAAAAAAGAAATAGTATATGAACGAAATCTAGCAGGAGACCTTTGTCAAATCCAACAAGATAAGCCTTCTATATATCGTATTACTGAAAAATATGCAATGTATAATGGTTTGTTATATCAATGTGAGAAGTTACAACAAAATGGGCTTTCAGAGTCTGACTTGAATAATATTGAGCAAAGTTCTCTTAAAGCGCTTGACGAATTGGAAAAATTAAGCGTATCAAAAAAGACAAAGGTCTATCAGTTACATAAAGACTTATTAACACGCGTTGCTAAAGTTAGAACATATCCACGATATGTTTTTAAAACAGATCCAATAGTTGAAGAACGTTTTAAAAAATGGACAATGGATATAAATAGTTTACAAAATGATTTAGATTATCAAGAAAAAGTTAAACAAATAGAAGAAAATTATGAAAAAGAATTATCTGATTTTATAGAAAGTATTCCCAAAGACCTAGAAGAAGCTCTATCTTCAACAACATTTGATAAAAGTAGGGAATTTCATAATATACACAGAAAAAGACAACAACAATATTTTCAATTATTATTTCCTCCATCTGAGCCATTTAGTGAAAACGCAAAACTTCTTTATCGTAGTGCGCCAGAGTCATTAAAATGCAATTCAGAAACAAGACAAAGAATAAATAAGAAGAAAACACTAATGAAACAAGACCTTTTGTCCGTTGGTGAACTTTATGAAGATTTAAGTGTAACTGCAACGATTATAAAAGCTTTGGGATTTAATATTTCAGAATTAAAACCTGTAAAGATTTTACCTGAGGCGTTAGACAAAGAAGGAAACTTTATTAATTCTGGTTTAATTGAAGTAGGCAATATGGAAACTTTTTTTGAACCCGGAGATTTAGGTATAATTTTGAGTTCTTTTACTGGAAACTATGAGGATAAAATATCATTATCAGGAAAACAATATTCGTTAACATATAAAGGGCTGTTAAAAGAAAACCATCTCGAATCTAATCTTTCAGGAATTGTTCATGAAAATATACATTCAGTCGTAAATTCAAGTTTGGCTCTTCAAAGCTCTTTGAAAAAGATTGCAAATCAAATATGTCAAACGAATAGAAATGGAAATTTTGATGTTCGTGTTTTTACTCCTAATTATTCTGAATATAAACTTAATTCTAATGTAGAAATACCTCAAGAAAGTCAATATTGTTTACGTTATTATGAAAGCTCAGAAATTGAAATCCCAGAGCTTTTTACTTCTTTTTTCGATATTGCCATTGATTTTCCATGGCATTTAAACAATCCACGATATAGCCAATTTTTTAATTGCGTACTACAAGGATTGCGGGAAGGAGCTTTGTCGCATAAACCAGACCCAGAATATAAGGAAGAAATGCAACTAAAATTAGAAGAAGAAGGAATACAAAATGAATGAAATAGAACAAGTTCAAGAACTTTTGAAAGAAATTGATGATAAGCAGACTTATACAATTGAAAAATGTAATGCAATTGTCCATTCTTTTTCGGACTCTGTACAAAAAGAAATCAGGCAAGGTCTTGTTAAAAAATTTTTTGCAGGAAAGCTAAAATTATCTAAAGGACAGGATTATGAAAGATTTGTTTCCAACTATTTTCCAAAATGGAAAGACAACCGTTTTTGCTCTGAAGTCTTACCTCTTATCTATGAATTTTCTCTTCCCTTTAGATCGGCAATGCTAAAATATATACTATTATGGAGATATGATTATCAGGGTTTTTTTAAAGTTGATGGACGAATTTATGATGTTTTTAGTATAGAACAGGATTACGATCCTCCGACAGATATAAATGGCGAGTTGTATGGTATAGCGATTCCTATTGATTTTATCATAACACAACGTAGCTCTCGCTCTCATAAGCTTCCTTCTAAAATTAAAAAATTTATTCAGCTTTATAACCAAGCAATAGAGAAACAACAATACCAATACGTTCGAGGACGTCACCGGGCAGGTTGGATAGCTATCAATCTGTTTGATTTTTTAACTAATAATCTAAATTTGGAATGTTATAAAGATTATGACCTTCCAGGTGAAAAACCACAACGAATATCAGGTCACGAACTAGACAAATACCGACAGCCCGGATGTCTGTTTTAAACTTTCACGAGCACGCCTTAAATTTCAAGGCGTGTTTTTTTATTTCTTGTGATATGTGCTAAAAAGCTCGTAGAATACTTTAGAACGCATCTAATTGCTTGAAACATTTTAATTGCTTATAGTCTTAGAACGCCTTCTGGAGCCTTTAAAAGGTTTTTAAAGCATATCAGAATTATAATAAGAGTCGGTCAAGTCAAAATGTCAATCTTACATTAAAAACGATATAAAAAACAATCGAAAAAAATATACGGCGCGTAAAAAAATAGTCATGGAATACGACACTCTCTAGTGTCTTTATTTTCTTTATTCTCTATAGAACTTCCTCGTTGGTCGTTGCTTTCTTATCTCTAGAGTGTGTAACAACTTCAAATTTGTGTTTAAACTCTCTATAGTAAAAATAGTAAATACCACTCTGGGAAAGGAAAACGGAAACGGGAAAGGAAAAAGAAATAAAAAGGAAACCGTAAAATCAAAAATAAAGAAAAAGTAAAGCCAAAGGAAAAGGAAAGGCGAAGCCTTTTATAACATGGATTCTATTGTTTGTCAATAGCTAACTTTTGGAAAAGTAAGAAAAAGCTGTTTTTTTGGAGAGTATGTAATGGCTGTGCAGATGTTTTGGTTTTAAAATATTATTTTTAACCTTTAATGAGATTTTCTATGCTTCTTTTAAAGGTTTTTTTATGTTGTTAAGAGTCAAAAAATAGAATTCATGTTTTATAAAACAATAAAAAAGCAGGGTTTCCCCTGCTGAATCTTTCAATTGTGTTGTTCTTCTAACGTCCAATATTCTTGAATTGCGTCCAAGTCTTGTTGAGACAGAATAGTTTGACGATAAAGTTGTACATTGCCAGAATATGGTCAACCATTTTTTTGCGCGCTTCCAGATTGAATCTTCCACTTGCTTTATTTTCTGCAATCATTTCTTTGCTAACAGGCGTGGACGCAAAATTTCGCATATTAGGGTTTTGCTCACATTGACGAAGATATTGACGAATTTTAGTTTGTAATTCTGTACCTTTACAGGTCTTCGTTTTTTCACTTGGAACTGTGCAACACCAACAACCATATCTTTTTTTGACTACGTATTTCTTTTCTAATTCTTCAACAGGTTCGTTCCAAGCAAATTGGCGTATTTTTTTAGATAAGTCCAAATTCTTTGAAACGTTTGCAGAATCTCCTGCGGCAATTTGTTTTCCAAGTTTTTTTCTTTTAGCCGTTTATTTTTGTAACGCGCCCAAATGTAACATGTAACGCGAATATCGAACGGCTCTATTTCACTAGCCCAAATGGGCGTTATTCCTGCGCGTTGAGCCGAACCATCAAAGAGACTGCCTAATGTTTTAAGAAACATGGTTTTCTTTTTTTTCTAACTTTTCCAATTCATACGCTGTGGCGCTTAGTTCATCTAGAACTTCAAAATAGGTGGTCTTAGCGTCTAGTATTTGTTCTGGATCAGGGTTAGGAGAGTCATGGATTTTACGATAATTGTCTCTTGCTTGCTTAACTGCTTCTTGATAAAGTTTAACATGCGCTAAAAGGTCTTCTTTGGTCATATTATCTCTATAATTGTTCGTATTTATTCCGTTCCGCTTCATAAATAGCGATTGAGGATTGAAGTTTGTTTAAATCTTGAAGAATAATATTTATATTGCCTTTTTGTGTTTGGTAATATTCGTGATTTTGTTTATTGAAACAAGGGAGTTCTTTGCCCGGAGTATGTTCATATTTATAGTCTTGGTCTTGAAGATTTGCCAGAGTAAGCCCATCATTTAATTGTTCCCATTTACTAATCAAATTTTCAATTTCTTCACAATTCATTTTAAAAGAATTTTATACGTTTGATTGATTTTGCTTCTTGTTTAAAGTTTTTACTGAATAATGCTAACCTTTTAAAAAGATAGTCAAATGTAATGAGAATCTGCTGTTCGAGAAATAAATTGTACCATAGCGAGGATTCCTTGCAAACCATAGCTTAATAAGGCGTATTCTGCAGAATCAATTTTTTCGAACGCTTTACGTGTCCATTCTACAACACTTAGGTCATAGCCTAATAATTTCATTGCTGGAATGATTTTATTTTCTAATATTTCACAATCATCAAACCACTTTTTTCGTATTTTTCCTAAGGTTTCATCAATATCTCTAATCGAGTAATTTTTTTGTTTCATCTTATTCTCTTTAAAATATTATCTTTATGGTCTGCCCGATAAACACTAGCGCAAACTAAATGACGACAAACGCAAAGCGAATAACCGCTTGTATTTTTTAAGCAACAACCGTCACAGGTGCAACTTTTTTAACCTTTTGCTACAGCTTGATATTATGTCATTTACGTCGATTACTATTTCGCCAATAGCAGGTTTTAAGCCATATTCTTTTGAAGGCGCCGCAGTTTCTAAATTTAATATTTCTTTACTATTTTATATTGTAATATTTTTAAAAACATTCTTACAAGTAGTACGCGATTATTGAAGAAAGATAAAACTAATTCAAATTTTATAAAATTTCGCGTTTTTTAATTTCTGAGAAAGTTTGTTGAAGATGAGTCTCTAATGTTTTTTGAATAAGATTCTGGATTGACGCGCTCTGACTTTTTTCATAATTTTTTTTAGAAAATAACATGCAAATTTCTTGTCCATATTCAAGATTGTTTAAGCGCCATTGAAGTTCTCTTGCACGTTCCTTTAAATTCGATAAAGAAAGAGATTCGAGAGAGGGTAATGGAATCATATTTATTTCTTGAGCCATTGTATTTACATATTTCCGTATGAGGTATAAAAAGATTCTGAAAAAAAGGCAACATGTATCTAATTCTCAGAATCACATATTTATTAATTCGTTAAAATATTATATATATTTTCTTGAGTATCAATTTAGGATTATATTGCTTTTAATAAGCATTTATCATCTTTTTTTTCTTCATTCATAAAGTAGACGGATTCAATAAGAGTTTTTCTCACTGCTTGAATCGCCATTTCTTCAAGCATTTCTTGGGCGACTTTCGCGTCGGTATTATATTTGAGTCTAAGCCAACGTTTCATATCGGAAGCGCATCTTTTACGCCAACGGTCAAGCGCGGCGACGAGAGCTGACGCGACAACTGCGGACGCATAACCAGTATATTTGCCATAATAATAGTCTACAAAAATATTGTAGTATTCGGTAATTGCGTTTATGACGTCTTGGTGTTCATCATAACTCATTGAGTCCCAAGCGACTCGAATTCTGTGAGAACGTCCATGGTCTAATTCGGGAATATTCTCCTTTTCGTGAATCGAAAAGGTAAATTTCGCATAGGTCAACGCTTTTACGTTCTTTTTATTATTGTATTTATTAAGGCGGTTATCGTTAGGTTTCTTATTAAACTTTTGCATATTAATGCTCCTTTCATCCTTATAGAGATGTACCCAAATTAGAAATTTTAGAGACTTTGATAGAATTTATCGATAATTCTAAGAAGATGTAACTTTTAAAAAAACAGGTTACTGTAAAAGAGAGATTTAGACTTTAAAGAAAGGATAAAAGATGGCTACGACAAGACCATATCGAGAGCTTCCTCCTAAAAAATGGTATCAATCACAGCACGACTATGAACAGTTAAAGCTGGCACGAGAATTAGCGAGTGAAAAATGGATTCTGGAAGAGGGGAAAGAATTAGCAGAAGCAAGACAGCCAATAAGAATAGAACAGGGTTTCAACAGATATGGACAATTTGAAAACGGAGATACAATAGACGCTTATAATTCAGGAGTTTATTTACCTGATACTGCCAATTATAATAAGGCTTATAAATTATATATGAAAAGTAGAAGGGAAACCCCTAACCATCTTGAAACGCCAGAAGGTTTAAATATTTCTCCTTCAACACCAAAACATAAAGAGGCTAAGCCGGGACGTTATAGAGGAACAGTAATTGACGTTATTCCCAATGGAACAAGAACGCCAGATAATAATAATACTATTTGGGGACGACGTAGAACAGTAGAACAACGCGATTATTACTTAAATAAACCTTTATTTGGGAAACAGAATGAATTAATTGCAATTTCTAAAGCAAGACAACGTTGTAAAGTTTGTAATTCGCTCTTGGATGAAAAAAAAATTCAGATGCTTATTAAAAGAGAAGAGCGGGAAACAAAAGTGCGAGAAGAATTGAAAGAACGTCAAGATCGCAAAATGGAGGTAATGAAAAAAAAGAGTTACGACGAAGGATTTAAAACAGGAAAAACAGAAGGTTATAAGCTAGGCTATGAACATAGTCTAAGACGCGATGGCTATAATGAAAAAGAAGCTAAAAAATTAGCAATAGCATCGTTCAAGGTTCTAAAAGCAAGCAAACATATTCAATTAGCGAATGATTCTTATGATAGATATGTGGAAGAAGACCAAAATCTTCGTGGACACGAATTAGGAATTTTAGACCAGCATAGAAACAAATCTTTGGATGATATAGCCGCCGCGAAGAAGGTTTATAAAAAGGTAAGAAAGTTAAGAAAAAAACGTGAAGCCAATTCTCAAGCGGCTAATAGTACAATAGTCCAACTTCCTCCACATGCCGACCCGCAAAAAAATAATATTCCTATTCAATTACCAGAGGAACAAAAACCACGCTCTATAAGAAGGAATCCTCCAAAAGGAGGACGCCGAAGAAGAAGAGGAAAATAATATCTAAAAGAAGCGCTTTTTATAAGACGTTCATAATTTGTCTATAATCATTTCATAATACTCCTTATCGAAAGCGTCTACAAGACATCCTTGTGTTTGATGCCTTGGCAAAGGATTATATTTAACAGTAAAGGGATCTAATTTTTTAAAGAGTTTTTTTGTTTTTTTGTCAATTTCAAGCATTGTTATAACATCGGGCCACCATTTAAAAGTACTACACAAATACACCTCAATCCCTTTTTGCGTGGCCAACTCTTTTAAACAAGAAACGTATTCAACAGGGATTTTAACTTTTTTTAAATACCGAATAATCAATTCATTATATGAATCAATTTCTGCTTGCATTCGTTCTTGAAAGCGTTTAGCTCCATCATAAGCATATAATTTAGCCCCTTCTTTCAAAGAATCAAACATTACCTTAACTTTATCGTAAACGAAATAATATTCTCCATTATAGAAATACTTAGGTTCGAGTTGTCTGGCTTCTAAGGTGGCTCCTAAGGTGTAAAGCATTTCAAAACAATTACTTAGAATCCTTTTTATCGCTATTTTCCTAAAGACCTTTATTTTCTTAGAAAGGAAAAATTTTTTAAATTGTTCTTTATCTTCAAAAACAAAAGGATAAGCTAATCGAAGAATATGATTTGCCATATATCCATATAAAATACTAAATGCGATAATTTTCTGTCCTTCTTCATCTTGTGGGTTATCGTACAAATCAAAGATTCGTACATATGGGCCAGAAAAACGCGATGTAATAAGCCACGGATAAAGAGTTGTCAGGTCATGTTCTAAATTGTTTCCTGTGATTCCATCATATTGTGGGGCTAAATATTCAAAATTTACTGCAAATTCTTTATAATAAGGATTTGCTAATTCGTTTCTCACTTCGTTCTCTTTTTCTTTATATTTTTGTTCCTTCTTGTCATTTTTTTTACTCATAGTCACCAACCTTTCGTGCTTATGTCATAACTAAAACAAACGTTATCGCTTTACGTTATCAGAATATGTACGTCGTTTAATGTTTTTAAAATGATATAAATAAAATTTTCTATTAAACGCGACATTTTTAATAATAACCTCATGAATTTATTCTAACAAAAAGAAAGAGAGAAAGCAATGATAAATCCTGTCGATACTCCTCTGGGGCGATATAAAAAACGACGACAATCGGAAAAGGCTCTGGGATTCGACGAAATACCGTCTAGTTCGAGTTCGCGCACTCCTTATTTGCATAGTACTAAACGGCGTTCGAATACAGGGCGTTCCTATTCTGGTCGCAGTAGTTTGCGTTCGCAAGCGCCATACGATGACGAAGCCGACAAGCGCCGACGAGCAAGAGAACAAGCTAGACTGGAAGAACTATTATATCGAACTGGAACGCCAGAGCAAATCCGTGCTTATAAAGCTATGAAAGAAATGTTTAATATAGAATAAACTTCCTCGTTGGAAAGGCGACGACTCTTGGAAATGATTCTATAAATAACTAGAAAAATTTTAAAAAGTATCAAATGATTTTCGAACAAATTGTTCAGAATCACGCATAGAATATAATTAGCGGTCAAGAATACCCTTTAATCATTGATACTTTTTTCAGGTTACATTATTTTATTCTTCCAATTCGTTTTCAGAATAAGATTCATCGAATTTATTAAATTCTGGCAAGTCATTAAAAAAGTCTTGTGCTTTTTCTTCATCATATTCATTATTGATAAATTTGCAGAGTTCTCCTTTCCAAAGTAGATTTGCAGTTCCCGTAGAGCCTGCGCGTTGTTTAGCAACAATGATTTCAGCTTTTCCAATTAGATTTTTATCTTCTGCTTCTTCCCGAGAAACAAATTGTTCTGGACGATGGACAAATATAACGACGTCGGCGTCTTGTTCAATAGCTCCCGATTCACGTAAATGAGCCAATTTTGGACGTTTATCTTCTTCATTTTCAAGTTGTCTATTTAACTGAGAAAGAGCAACAACAGGAATTTCCAATTCTTTTGCTAACAGCTTTAATCGTCTTGTAATCGTAGCTATTTGTTCTTGACGATTTACACGTTGATCGTCGGCTTGGATTAGTCCAATATAATCAATAAAGAGAGCGTCTAAATTTTGTTTACGTTTAGCTAATCTTGCAATAGACGCGATTTCAGAAACAGTTCTAGACGAAGTATCGTCAATAAAAAAATTAGCTTTTGAGAGTTCATCCCCGCTTGTTGTCAATAAATGTATTTCCCAACTTTTAGGAAGACGACGAGAAATATCGTTAGAAACATTAGCGCGTTCACATAATAAACGGAACCCCAGTTCAATGCGATTCATTTCAAGAGAAATATATAGAATCGTCTTGGATAATTCTACACTCATATATTCAGCAATATTCGTAGCAAGAGCAGTTTTTCCCATACCGGGACGAGCGGCAATAATAATTAGTTCAGACTTACGAAAACCGCCAATTAAATCATCTAGAGATTTGAAACCTGTTGGAATACAACGAGCAGAATCTCCTTCATACGTCATTCGGTCAAGTTCATGATAGGCGTCTATTACCACGTCTTTAATATGTGTCGGTCCATTGACTTCATTTTCTAACATAGCTAACAATTTAGCGTCAATTTGAGCGATGGATTGTTCAACTTCTGCTGTTTTATCAACCGCTAATTCAGTGATTTCATCAGATAAAGCAAAGAATTTACGCCGAAGGCTAGCCGATTTAATCCGCTTAGCATAGTGTCCAACATGAGCTGGAATATAATTGCCTTGCATCAATTCACCAAGATAGAGTTCACCTCCAACAAGTTCTAAAAGGTTGCGTTTTTTTAATTCTTCAACGACTAACGTCAAATCAAGTTTGTTTTGGTCAGCAAGGAATTGCATTATGGAATAAATATGTTGGTGTGCGTCAAAACTAAAGTCTTCTGGTTTGAGAATTGTCGCTATGCTGTCATAACAATTAGAATCTACTAAAATTGCTCCTAAAACTTCTTTTTCCAACTGAGTCGGATTGAGAGACTCCATTAAATATTCAGCGTTATATTTCATATTTTTACTCTATTCCCAAGTTTAATAGTGTTTAAAAAATATCTATAAATTATATGTACGTATTCTAGGAAGAAAGATAAAAGAAAACGAATTTTAAAAAGTTTTTTAGCGCGGGTAACATTTATAAAACTAAGTCTCAACGAGTAGAAGAACTCTAAAAAATAAAATATACAACATAAGAATCAAAAACTTTTCTTTTTCACTTTTTCCAAAAGTTAGCTATTGACAAACAATAGAATCCATGTTATAAAAGGCTTCGCCTTTCCTTTTCCTTTGGCTTTACTTTTTCTTTATTTTTGATTTTACGGTTTCCTTTTTATTTCTTTTTCCTTTCCCGTTTCCGTTTTCCTTTCCCAGAGTGGTATTTACTATTTTTACTGTAGAGAGCTTAAACACAAATTTGAAGTTGTTGCACACTCAAGAGACAAGAAAGCAACAACCAACGAGGAAGTTCTATAGAGAATAAAGAGAATAAAGACTCTAGAGAGTAGGTCGTATTCCATGCTTATTTTTTTACGCCGCGTATATTTTTTTCGATTTTTTTTATATTTAGAATCTTTATTAAACAAGTTTTAAAAGAAAGATATTACAAGCAGTCTAATAATGCTTATAAATGAGTTGTAAAGCGTTTCTAAGAGCTTGTAATTTATAGTGTGAAGGCATTAAACAGTACATTGTTTATTTTCACGAGTAACAGTGTGTTGTTTTTTTAACAATCTTTAAAACAGAGAGATTCTCACATGAAACAAAAACCGTTTACAGATTAGATATTGCAGAGCTTTGTAAATTGACAAAGACTGATTGGCGTGAATTTATCCAGTGGGGCTTTCAGGTTTACGAGAAGAACAACGCCCTAAGACGTTAGAAGAAAAATACGCGATTATACAAAAAATAGTAGATGGAGACCTGTTATGAAAAATCGTGAAAAAGCTTTTATGCAGAAAGCAGAACGAAGGCAAGAGCCTACCGATGGCGCTCCTAACGAACCGGATTTTGAACGTCTTAATTTTTGTTTAGACGATGTAACGGCTGGATTAGAAGCTTTTAAGAAAGAATGGGAACGATTAGAACGGGATCAGGGACAAGAATATCGCGATGCAGGTGAATGGCTATCCAACAGTTTCAAAAACATGACTGAACGTCGCGATTATCTTGAAGACGCTATGACAAGTCTAACAAATATTCAACGCGAGAAGGAGTCTAATAACCATGGGAAAGCGAACGCCTAAAAGAACGAATCAGAATGTAATCAATGAAGAATATGTAGATTCCACTACGCTTTATTCAGAGCCTTATGTAGGACGTACAAGCGCAATATCGCGGAAAGTAGGACGCTTTAACGTAGGATTAGAATATGAGCGAATGTGCCAACGATTAGAAAAATAGTCAAGGCAGAAGATGTAAGCGGATACACAGCAAAAGACGCGCTCCGCGCTTATTATGGTTTATTGGATTATACAAGTACCCAACTATTAGCATATACCGCCTATGCAGTAATGTCATTATCGCTTGTTCCTACGTTAAACCAATTGATGCAAAATGCGATTCGTGCGACATGTAACTATATAAAAGGAACGTGTACAAAAGAAAAAGCGTTACAGCAAATAGACGACACGCTTCAACAAGCATTAAAGCTAACAATAGAAATCTATAAAACTGATGTAGATATAACCTATCTCTATGAAGAACAGAGTAAGCAATAAAAATATGAAATAACTTTTAAAAGTTATTTTAAAAATAGCATTAGTTGCGTATATTCTATTGGTTAAATATAGCGCATATAAAAAAACTTTTTTGAAAGGAATAAAATGAATAGTGAAACGAATGAAAGCATTCAAAAGCGACTGAAGAAATTGAAGACAATCGGCGTAGTGAAGCATATGTCGATATTGCAAACACCTTTAGAGAACTTAAAAGAGTCATCGAAAAGAGTAATTTAAACTAATTGAGAATGAAAATTCAACTGCGAAAGCCGTAGAATAAATTTTAGAAAATAACCATAAAACCATGAAAGAAGATTTAACAGAAAAATCGACAACGTTAGACTTTTTAAATAATGCTTTGGAACGTCTAAGACATTGTTTTCAACGCAGATTCTTTACTAGTGGAATGGTAGAAGAAGCGTATACTGGTCAGTCTTGTAATTGTGCTTTGTGTCAAAAGAAATATCAAGAATTAGCTTTAAAATATGAAAGAGACTCAGAAGAACATTATCCAGGATATAATGAGAAAATCCAGTTACTTCGTAAAGCGTTAAAAAGCTATTCCGATGCATCGGAAACAATCTATCGAGGTACAGAAGGAGCGCAGAAGTTGCGCGAGTTGTTTATTGCCGCAGAGTATGAACAAGCAATTTTAACTAATACAACAAAACGAATTTATTGATTAAATTTATTGAATTACAGATTATTTAATAGGCGTTCCATGAACGCTTTTTTTATTGTAAAGTCTCATTATAAACCTCTGATGTTACTCCTGTAAAAAACAGTAAAAAACGAATTGAAAAATAATTCAAAAAAGTCTCTAAAAAATAACATAGTTGCGTACATTCTATTGGAAAAGGGATAAAATATCATATTTTCAAGGAGAATACGATGCGACTTTTTAATCAAACAGAAATGAAGACAATGACGCTAGAAGATTGTTTTCAAACTGAAATTCGTTATGGTTTGTTAGGACTTCATTTTTATGAACTAGTTGATAGGTGGGCCGGACATTTAGACGCTTATGCAATGTTCAAGGATGTTTGTCATAGTTCGATGATTCCAGAAAATTATTATCCTATGTGCCGTCCAGATAGATATTTAGCCTATAATGAAAGCCTCCGGCGTGTTTTCTTACGTAACGAAAAATCAACCAATGGAGAGGAAAAATACATAGATATCTATCATTTTATTCCTTATCGTGTTTGGCGTCGTTGGTTTGACGGTGAAAAGTGGTCAGTTTGGAAAAAAATGAACTTTTTCAAGTTATAGATGAAAAACATGATGAATGGTTACAAGCATTATCAACGCTTGTAAAGCCTTATCGGTATAACCTTTGTACGCCTTATGAATATTCAATAAGTAAATATAGTTCAAGTGGTAAAGCATTAGCACAATATTGGAAAACCTCAAAGGTTTTCGGCAACCCTTACAATAACAGATAATCAATTTGTAAAACGGCCTTTAAAGTCTTTATTGATTTTAAGGGTAATAATATTGAAATATGAAAGTATATAAATGGACTTGTATTTAAAGATAGAACAATATTCCAAAATAGATGCTAGAAATGTTTATCAAGGTATAGCGCGTCGTTTATTAGAAACGTGGCAAGAGTGGCAAGCAGACCGCGAAAAGATCGGTAAAAATATGTGGTGGTTAAATTATGATTGGAACGCGATATATAAAGTTGCGCATAGTCAACATATTACAAAAATTTTTACTATTTGTAACGCCTTTACCCGTTACGCGCAAACAGTAGCTTATCATAATCGTATAACCAATAGTCTCAATTGGCGATTAAATCGAAAAAATCCTAGAAAAGACGTGATAGAATTTAACAAGACTTTTACCAAAGATAAAATCGAACGTGAAAAAGAATTGATAAACGTTATAGAAAATGGCTTGCAAGAATTATTAAATTAAAAAGTTAAGAGCGTAAAAGCGCTCTTTTTTTTGCTTTCGTAGAGGAAACATAATAAAAAATACACATAACTAACAAATGTTACCCCCGTAAAAAAGATAATAAAAAAATTCAAGGGGAAACAGAAATTTTCTTATTTTTCCTCTTTTTTCTCCTACTTTATATTATACTGGTAATTATTGAGGTTGAGAAAAAAATTTTTCAAAAATTTTTTAATATTTAAGCTATAAATCCCCAAAAAAGCGTATATATAAATAGCGTTTACAATATCCCTTAAAATTTCAAGGAACTAAAGCATGACTCAAAAAGTAACAAAAGCCGCCCAAAAAATTAGCGAAGATATTACAAAATTGCTTGATGAGGGCGTTTGCGTGTGGCACAAACCATGGTTTGGAACTAATAATAGCGCTGTATCTCATGTTACGGGTACTCACTACTCTTTGTTAAATCAAATGACCACAATGTCTTGTGGTGAGTATCTTACAGACGCGCAAGCCCAAAAAGAGGGGGGGTACGTTAAAAAAGACGCGAAAAGTCGTTTCTTCATGTTTTACAAAATGTTGAAAATATCAAAGCAAACAGGAAACATTATCAAGGATAGTGAAAAGGTAAGCCCCGATGAATATTATGAGGTTCCTTATTTGACCTATTTTAATGTATTTGAGGTTTCCGACTGTGAAAATATTGCACGAAAATATCCTGTAACCGAATTGCCCGAACTGCATCCCGAAAAAGATGAAAACATTGAAAACTTTATTACCGATTATTGTAACCGCGAAAAAATAAATATAACGCGAAATGGGTATGGCGTGCGCGCCTATTATGATGTTCTGGATGATATCATTGAAATCCCAGATATTAGAAAATTTACCGATAAAGCTGAATATTATTTAACCGTATTTCAAGCACTTGTACGCAGTTATTTACGAATGAGCAACGCCCGACACGCTTATGAAGAGTTAATTGCAGAGATAGGCGCGGCGGCAATTTGTCACGCCTTAGGAATTGATACAGAAAACTCTATTAAAAACAATGCGGCTTATATAGCGTCATGGAAACAATATTTAAGCGATAACAAAAATGCAATAGTTATGGCTACAAGAC
>CAZHPU010000011.1:0-7444 GCA_964534435.1 uncultured Lachnospiraceae bacterium
AGAAGATAAATTCTTTTTAGCTTCATACATAGATGTAGGGAGGACATTATTTTCAAGGAACATTTCTCCCAACAACTGTAACAAATCTGAAAAACTTTTATTATTCCAACTTTCAATGCAATCGTCTGCCGAAAGGTCGTATCTCTCGGCATAATATCCCGACAGATAGGGCGTGCGGAAGTCAACCGCTCCGCCGAAATCGAACGGCTCTATCGATTCGGACACTTTATCGTCGAATTTAGAAGATCCGTCCGACGGAACGTGATCGAACGAAAGTGTTCCCTTTCGAATAACCATATAATAGTCGGTACGTGTATAGTCATAGTCCCTGTCACTCCAATGCGACACGTTTCGAGCATCGTATCGAATCGAGGCGTCGGCATCCGCGTCATAAAACCAGTAAGGCAGATATACGCCTTTCATGCCGTCAAGGTGATTTTCGTCCTTAAAAACTTTCGGAAGAAGCCTTTTGCCCGAAAAATGGCGAAGAAGAGCGGCTTTTGCTTCCTTTTTATCCACCTTGAACGGTATGACCTTATCGGGATAAAGTTCGCCGGAAAGTCTGCCCGAAATTACGACAGGATTGCCGCAGAACGGGCAGAAGGTTGCCGCAGTAGTCTCTTCGGCAACAACCTCGCCGCCGCAGCTCTTGCAGATATAGACCGACATGCCGTTTGCGTCTTCGTCGGACCATTTCTCATCTGTGGTTTCAGCCTTTGCAAAACTGTCTTCGGCGGTATTTTTAAGCTCGCTGTCATATGCTTTCAGCGCATCGAGCTCGAATTCGGTATCGCAGTACGGACATTTGAGCTTTTCCGCCTTGCTGTCATACTCTATGGCACCGCCGCAGCACGGACATTTATATGTCAGTAAATTATCCATAATTACGACAATCCTTTTCTGTATATGAATAAAAAAGTTTTTCGGCTTATTAACGCAAAATGCATTTCGTCCCGAAATGCATTTTGCGTGAATTTGTATTTAACCGATCCGCTCAAAAATCAGCGAATGTCGCTGTCGTCAAACTTATCGCCGCAGTTGGGGCAGAATTTCGGAGGATTTTTGGGATCTTCGGGCTCCCATCCGCATTTATCGCAGCGGTAGAGAGGAGCATCCGCAGGCTTTTTCGCGCCGCAGTTGGGGCAGAATTTGCCTTTGTTTACCGAGCCGCAGGTGCAGGTCCAGCCTGTTTCGGCGGGTTTCGGGCTGCCGCATTCGGGGCAGAATTTGCCTGTGGCAACCGTTCCGCATGAGCAGGTCCAGCTGTCGGTCTGCGCTTTGGGAGCGGTGGGTGCCGTCTGTGCCTGCGATGCATTCCGATTGTTCTGTGGGTTCTGATTATTCATAGAATAGAAGCTCTGAGCGTTGGTACCGCCTGCGGTATTCATCGCCATGCCCATACCCATAAAGCCGGTCATTGCGCCTGCCGAGTTTGATGCGGCGGATTTCATTGCGTCGGCCTGTGCTCCGACAAGCGTAGCGCCCGCCATACCCGGATCGCGAAGCATGCCCGTTCTCTGCGCGTTCTTGAGAAGTTCCTGATCTTCTTCGGTCAGTGTAACAGGTCCGAGAGCAACGCTTACGATAGAAAGGCCGCGTTTTTCCTGCCAATCTTTGGTAAGCTCTTCATTGAGATAATTGCAGAGCTCGTTTGTATGCGACATGAGCTGGCTCGGACGAAGTTCAAGTTCGGACATTCTGCCTATCGCGGGCATAAGCGCCGATATGAATTCGGTTTTAAGCTGTCCGTCGATTTCCTCGCGGCGGTATTCATTGGTTACATTTGCGCAGACATTGGTATAGAAAAGAAGCGGGTTGCTGATTTTATATGAGTATACGCCGTTGCAGCGAAGCGAAAGGTCTATATCAAGACCGATTTTGCTGTCGACAACACGGAAAGGAATGGGATTTTTTGTTCCGAACTTATTATCCATAAGCTCTTTGATATTGAAATAATAAACTCTCTGATCCTTGCCGGTGTCTCCGCCGTAGGTAAATCTCTTGCCGATCGTTTTGAATGTTTCGACAATCGATTTTCCGAGACTTCCCGAAAATATGCTCGGCTCTGTCGATTTATCGAAAACATATTCGCCTGTCTCGGCGCATACATCGACTATCTTGCCCTGCTCGACAATCATCATGCACTGTCCCTCGTTTACGGCGATGACAGATCCGTTTGAGATTATATTGTCGCTTGCTTTTGTGTTCGAGCTGCGGGAAGATACTTTCTTCTGTCCCTTAACGACAAGAACTTCTTTATCAAGTGAGTCACAGTAAAAATATTCCTTCCATTGGTCGGCAAGTGTGCCGCCGAGCGCGCCTATTCCGGCTTTAATAAGTCCCATGTTTTTACTCCTTATCTCGTTTTTTTAAGTTTAATCGAGGACAAATATCCTCTGCCTGATTATTTTACCATAATATGCTGTTTTTTTCAAGTATATTTTTGTATTTTCGGCAAAATCAGATTAAAATTCGGCGGTTTGCGCTTTTTTTTGACGGTCGACGGTCAATATCCGTTTTTCAGAATTTCCCTGACATAGGCAAAGGCGGTGTCTTCTCCCTTTTCGGCGAGAATTGTCAGCATCTTTTCGAGTTCGGCGGCGGTTTTCTCATGTATAAACATATGACTTCTGCCTTTTTTGAAATATTCGAGCGGGTGCGCATCGGTATAATTTTTGCCCTGATATGTTTTGCTTGCCGCAACTCTGTCGCAGAACATCTCGGCAAGATATTTCGGCGGCATCTTGACAGCCTCGACGATTTTGGTTTTCGGGTTGAAATCATTCCAGTATTCGTAGTGATGAAGATTTCTGCCCTTATGGTGCATCCACGCACGGCTGTATCCGTATAGTTCCCTTTCCACCTCGTTCGGAGAACGGGTTCCCTGCCAGTATTTTACTCCGGGTATAAATTCGGTGGGACTGAATTTCGAAAGGTCATGAAGCAGTCCCTGCACCGGTATTCCCGCCTTTATGCAGTGCAGAAAAACCATATGACGGTGTCTGCACACCGTTTTCAAATGTCCGGTAAAACTTCCCATTTATCTATCCGCTCCTTACTGTACGGTCGATTTTCGACTCTGTTTCATTATACTCTTTTATCGCCGCCAATTCAAGTACGGTTTATTAATATTTTTGTCATATTGATTTACCGCACGGTTTGAATATTCTTCACAAAACACGCCCGATTTTTTGTTGATTATGACATTTTATTCGTCATAACATCTATTTTTTTGTTCTTAATTTGTTCATTTGTCAGAAAGTTCAATTTTCACTTGCAATCGGACGTTTTTTTGTGTATAATGTATACAAGAAATTCGGAATCCAAATAAAAAATTAAAAAAGGAAGGCAACCGGTATGAAAAAAATATTATCCGTAATTCTTTGCATTACAATGTTAATGTCACTCGCGGCAGCGTTTACATCGTGTACAGATAACAATGCCGTCGAAACCACAGCCGGCAAAACCGAAGCTCCGGCTACCACCACTACCGCCAAAATAACCACAGCCGAAGACAAAAAACCAGATGTTACGACTGTTGACGACGGCGGAGAGGAAATTCCCGACTCGGTAATGATCATATCCCCCGACGAGCAGGAATGGCATTACAAAGTATTCCTCTGCCCTTACAGCTCAACCGCTCAGAACGGCACATATGACGCGGAGCAGGACGAATTCGAAAAGTTCTATGTAGATCACAGCTGGGAGCATGACGCCGAGGATCTTCCGAACGGACTTATCGATGAAATGAAAGAATGGCCGACAGCTGTCGGACCTTTCGGCGACGCCGACTCCGGTGTTGAACATACCGACATAGGCTGGGCAGACGACAATCACGGTCTTATGCTCTACACAACATTTACCATTGACAATCTCGAAGAGTTCAAAAAGAACTATGCGAACCTCGAAATCTGGGTATGGTTTGACAACACACCCACATTCTACCTCAACGGCAAACTGATATATCACATGGACACCGAAGTTACCGGTAATCCCGCCGACTGGGTTGACGGCATTACATTCCTCGATCCCGAAGATATGAAGTTTGAGGATTATTTTGCAGAAGACATCACCACCGCGAACGACATTTTCAACTATCTTGTTGAAGGCGAAAACACCCTCGTCGTAACTCTTAAAGACGCTTGGGGCGGACGCGAATTCGATTTCGAAATGTCGGCAAACAACGACTGATATCGCCGACGAATATCGATTTTGATTTATCCGAAAGCAGGGGACGGCACAGCCGTTCCCCTGCTTTTGAATTTTATTCTCAAATAAAAAGAAAGGTGCAAATTTGGATAAAGAATACAGAATGAAGGCAATCGGGCATATAGTTTCCGATTTCCCCGAAAAATTCGGGATTCCGCGTCAGAGCGGACGCGTAAAATCGCTGATTTCCAAAATCGTTTTCGAGCCCGAATACCGAAATCCGGATGCACTGCGGGCGCTTGACGGATTTTCGCATCTGTGGATATTATGGATTTTTTCGGAGGCGATAACCGAGAAGCGGTCTCCCACCGTTCGCCCGCCCCGACTCGGCGGAAACAAGCGTGTCGGCGTATTCGCAACCAGATCCCCCTACCGTCCGAACCCAATCGGGCTGTCGGCGGTCAAAATCGAAAAAATCGATTTTGAGAAATGTGAAATCACGCTGTCGGGCGGCGACATTATGGACCGAACTCCTATAATCGACATAAAGCCCTATCTGCCGTCTGCCGACAAAATCGACGGTGCGGTCGGCGGATTTGCCGATGCCCTCGATTCTTACAGGCTGAATGTGATTTTCGACACCGTCTTTCCCGAAGATTTTCCGAACGACAGAAAGGACGCGCTTATCGGCATACTTGCCGACGATCCGCGCCCGTCATATCAAACCGATTCGGACAGAATTTACGGTATGGATTTCGCGGGTTTTTCGGTTAAATTCCGCGTGGAAAATGATGTCGGAAACCTTCGTGTTATCGAAATCGAAAGAATCAAATAAGCGAAACAGCTATTATACGAAAGAGTCCCTCCCTTATCGGGAGGGACTTTTCTGTTTGCGGCGCTTATTCGGCCGTAAGTTTGAGATTGTCGAATTCTGCCGTGCAATAGTGTACACGAATTCCCGCAGCACCCTGCATATAGGGATCGGAATCGACATATTCGAACATAAACTTGCCGTCCAGCCAGACTTTTATCGAAGATCCCTTTACGGTAACCTTGAGATGATAGGTATTGCCGGTCTTAATGGTAGCGGGTACGCTCTTCAGAGCCGTCCAGTTATAGTTCTGCTTGCCGATGCTGACATCGACTGCCGACAGACCGATAAAATATCCCTGCACGAAATCGGTACCGAGCGCTATATTATCCTCGTTTGTGGTGCCGTTGCCGCCGACGGCGGGATTTGTCGCACGCACGAGTATGCCGAGATTTATATTTGTGCTTGTAGGTGTTATATCGGCCTCAAAAGTATAATCACCGTAGTTTTCGCTGCCGTAAAGTCTCTTGCCGACCGATTTTGTCGCACCTTTTATAACCAGTTTACCGCTTATGAATTTCCAGCTGCCGTCCGAGTAAATATTTCCGTCTCGGACTTCATCGCAGTTCTTCGTGAAAGATACAACATCTTCGTGCTTATTAAGAGTATAACTTGCTATCGATGCCTGACCCGACACTGCCTTAAACGACAGCGATGTAAATCCGTCTTCAAGGCTGAAATTTCTGTAAATTTTCTTGATGACCTCACCGTTTGTCGAATCGAGCGTCAGTGTCGCAACAAGTTTTTGATTCTGATAAACCTCAAGCTTTGTCGTCTGTGTGGATTTGTATTTTATCGCAATGTCATACTTTCCGCCCGACTGTACCTGAACATAATAGTTGAACACGCCGCCCTTGCCGACAGTCAGATATTTTACTCCGTCGATTTTTTCGGTTGAATAGTCTGATTCGCGGCAGGTCTCGGCCGAAAGATTTCCGGGGATCGGTTTGAAATAATCTTTAACCGATGACTGATTTACATATTTTGTTATCGCGGTAAACGATACCTGCGCCGTTCCGCCTTCGGATATAACGCCGAAGCTTCCGCCGTCCGCGAGCGAGATATTGTAGCTGCAGAGAGTGCGGTTATTTACGAAGAATGTGAATCTGCTGCCGTCTCTCTTTACCATCAGCTGCTGTACGCTTGAAAAATCCACATTTTCATTGAAACTCTTTACAAGATCTTTTTCATAGCTGTACACCTTACCGTCTACAACAAATGTAATGCAGAGTTTCTGTCCGTTCGGATCAAACAGTGCTTTTCCGTAGTTATTCGCGTCGGTATAGCTGAAAAGTATTCCGGCTTTGCCGCCGCTTATGCTTGCTATATTTGTTTCGGCGGTATATTCTTTACCGAATGTTTTGGTTGTCAGCGCTTTTCCTCCGTTTGAAAGGAGCAGGTAGCCGTTATTTACCGATGCGCCCGACAGTGTCCATTCCGAGGTTTCGGATGTGCTCGCAAAATGGGTATATACATCGGGCATCTCGGGTGCCTGCGTTGCGGTTTCGGTAGGTCCGAGAACCTCCATTTTTCCTTCATTCAGAACAAGCTTATCGATTCGCATACTGCGTATACCGGTGGTATTATAATGCGAATGATAAACTATATAGTAGCAGTCCATATTCGGACCGAGAACGGTTGAACTGTGCCCTATTCCGTATACCGTTTTAAGCGTGCTTAAAAGAATCGGATTTTCGTCGCCGGGAGTGAAATTCACACAGCTTTTGCCGGATGCGTAATCTATACGGTAGCCTCTGCTCCATACATGGTTGCCCGTATACGTGATATAGTAGTATCCGTCATAGTATATGACCATAGGACCTTCGGTCCAGCCGTTCATATACGCGCCGGTATTGGTTCCCGTATTCGACACCGATGTCGGAGATGACATGGTATACACTTTGATTCCCGCCCAGTCGGCAGAATAGAAATACCATTTGCCGTCATTGTCTATGAAAATGTGACCGTCAATCGAATGTCCCCAGTTATCGGTGACGATTTCAAACGGTCCGAGCGGTGATTTACTCTTCAGCACATAATGCCCTTTTCCTTCGGGTGACGTCACCATATAGAAATATCCGTTGTAATATGTGACTTCGGGTGCATACGCGCCTTTTGTTATCGAATCGGTCGTGCAGAATCCGCCGTACTTCCAGTTCACAAGATCATCCGATGTCCAAACCTTGATTCCCGCAGGGCTGTCGCCCGATGAGCAGTACAGATAATATGTTCCGTTCCATCTCATAACAAACGGGTCGCCTATTCCGCATGACCATGCTCCCTTTGATTTCGGGGTTACAAGCGGATTTGTATAAGTCGGTTTTGTCGTTACCACTTTTTCGATTTTGGGATCTACTTTTACCACCTGCTTTGTCGTTGTGGTCTGAGTTGTCTTTGCGGCGGTTGTGATTTCCGCCGTTGTCG
>CAZHPU010000011.1:7454-21915 GCA_964534435.1 uncultured Lachnospiraceae bacterium
CAGTCTCGGTTGTAACCTCCGCGGTTGTCGTCGGCAGAGCCGTTGTTTCGGCGGAATCTGTTGTTGTCACCGAATCTTTCGTAACAGGCGAAGCCGTTGTAATCGGATTGGTTTTCGCCGCGTCTGTCGTGGAATCTGCCGCAGTCTGCGGCGCATCGGTTGTTTCGGGTAGCGTTGTGTTTCGATTCGCGCCGCATGATGTACAGGCGGACAACGCGAGAGCAAGAAGAATGACGGCAGCTGAAAATACGCACAATAAAATCCGCTTTTTCATGTTTTTCTTTTTCCCTCCGTCTCTATTTTCATTTTTTATTCTGCTTCGTAAACTTTAAGAGATTTTACTTCGAACTCGGTCGAGTATCCGGCAAATCCGACCGCACCCTGAAGGAACGGATCGCTGTCGGTATATTCAAGCGCCTTTTCTCCGTTGACCGACACCGTTATCGTTGCGCCGACTGCGGTTATCGTAAGAGTGTATTCGGTATTCGCGGAGAATTTCATAAAGCATTTTGCCGCCTGTTCTCTGCCGTAATTCATTCTGTAAATTTTCAGCGTTCCGCGCTCCATAACAACGAGGTAGCCGTTCATAAAGTTTTTGCCGAGTGTCGGGGAGTCATTCGCGCCGCCGTTTGAAAGATCCGAGCCGCGTATTATGACACCGCATCCGAGTTTTCCGCTTGTCGGCTTTATAACCGTTTCAACGGTATAGTTATTCCAGTCGTATTTTCCGTATGCGATCTTGCCCGCCGAATCTTTTGCCGAAAGCGTCAGCTGCTCGGATTTGCTCCAGCTGCCGTCGCTGTAAAGCACTTTTTTGCCCGTAAAGTCGTCAATATCCAGAGTTTCGACCTCTTTCGACCTGTCAACCTCATAGCTTATGATATTCGCGCTTCCCGTGAGTACACGGACGGTTATGACCGAATATCCCGATTTCAGCGCCGCATTATTCAGTATGGCGACAGACGATTTATCTTCGTTTGACGGCAGTTCGAGCGCACCGACATATTCGCCGTTCTGATATATCTCGATTTTGCTGTCGGCGGTCGATGTATATTTTACCGCGAAATCATAAGTTCCGTTCGCTTCGACATTTACGTGGTAGTTAAAATAATCGTCTTTCTTTGCGGATACCGCATTGACTTCGCTGTTATCCATCGTTGTTTCGACAACGGTGATATCGTTTTCGAGGCAGGTAACCGCGAAAAATTCGCCGCTTACGGGTTTGAAAAAGTCTTTGATATATGACTGATTGACATATTTGCCGAGTGCGGCATATCCGAAGCTTGCGGTTCCGTCAATCGCCGTACATCCGAAAGATCCGCCGGCGAGCTTGCTTTCGAGTGTTCCCGTTTTCAGATTATTGACATAGAATGTATATGTCGTTCCCTCTCGTTTTACCGTGAGCAGCTGCAGACAGTCGAACGAAAGATTTTCGTTAAAGCTCTTTATAAGCGGCAGTCTGTTCTCGGTCGACACGCCGTTTACCGTAAATGTTACCACAAGTTCCTGCGTGTCGGGATCAAACAGCGCGCTGCCGTAATTATTTTCGTCGGTATATCCGAACAGTGCTCCCGCCTTGCCCGATTTTATCGATTTAACATTGAGTTCGGCAGTATAGTTTCCGTCGAATTTTTCGTTTGTCAGCGCTTTTCCGCCGCGTTTCACGGCAAGTACGCCGTTTTCAATCTCGGCATACGAAAGCGTCCATTCGGAAAGATTTTCGGATGATGTGAACGAATTGTACACATCGGGCAGTGTCGGCGCTTCGGTTTTGCCTGTTGTTTCGCCGAGCACCTGCATTACGGTATTGTTATAATATACCCTGTCTATGCGGGTGTCACGCACTCCGTCGGTATTCGGCATAGCATGATAGACCATATAATATCCGTCAAGATTCGGGGCGATTACCATCGAGTTATGACCTATTCCCTTTGCCTCAACCGTATTCACGAGAAGGGGGTTATCGTCGGGTGTTCTGAAATTTGTCGGTCTTCTTGTCGCATAAGCGTAATTTATGCGGTAACCGGGCGAGAGGTAATGGTTTCCGCTGTATGTCATAAAATAGACTCCGTTATACTTGACAACGCTCGGTGCCTCTGTCCAGTTATCTTCCATCGCCGATGTTGCGGTAATCGATGACGAGCTTATATTTGTCGGAGACTGCATTTCATGAACGCGTATTCCTTCGCCGCTCGCGCGGTAAAAATACCACTTTCCGTCATCATCGATGAAAACGCTTCCGTCTATCGACAGTCCGATATTGCCGGTAACCGATTCGAAGAGGCCTGTCGGGCTGTCGCTGCGAAGCACTCTGTGACCGTTTCCGCACGGCGAAGTATACATATAGAAATATCCGTTATAATATACAACTTCGGGTGCGTATGCAATAACTGTATCCTCGGGAACGGCGACCGTTCCCACATGCTCCCACTTCAAAAGGTCATCGGATGTCCAGCACTCGACACCCGTACTTGTGTAATAGAGATAATATTTGCCGTTCCATCTCATCACAAACGGGTCGCCGGTATTTGCGCCGTCGCTCGTTTTGCTGAGAACAGGGTTTTTCATCTGTCTTTCGACATCGGACGAGTCTGCGCTGAGCAGTTTGGAAAGGTCAACATCGGTTATCGGCTCCACAGCCGAGTCTCCGTCGGTCGTTATGACTGTTGAATCCGCTTTTTCGGTAGTGGTGACATTCCCGCTTTTCGCACATGCGGCGAGCGGCAGAAGCATCACGGCCGCAAGCATAAGACTGATTGCCTTTTTCATTTCGGCTACCTCCGTATTTTATTCCGATATTAAAGTTTTGCGTGATTATCTGTTTATCTCCTCGAAAGGATCGGTATCGCCGATTCTTGCCGGAGAAATTCTTACAGTAAAATCTATCGTGCGGTCTTTGAACTCATATTTTTCTTCGAGCTTCGGACCGCAGGAATTCGATCCTATTCCGGTCTGTCTGTAATCGATATTGACGACCGTATCATCAAGCGGGACAAGTTCGAAATCATGCGCTGTTTCGGTAAGCTGTTTCGGTGTGTAATGAGAGCAGTTGAACGAGAATTTTTCTCCCGAAATGAGAATTCCGTTTCCGCCGACATCATACAGTTCGGTAAAGCGGCAGTCATCATGCGCCGAATTTTCCTGCGGACGTATATAATGCTCGAAATTTTCGGTCGCGGTGGTCTTATAAAGGCCGAGCTTTGATGCTCTGCGCTTATCTATATAAGATTCATATCCGCCGAGTCCGAAGTAGGCAATATTTTCAAGATTGCCGACCGCATTAAACTGCCATCCGAATCTCGGAAGAGGCGGCATTCCGTCGCGCACATCGGCGTGGCAGACAAGTGTTACACCCTTATTCGGTGCGAATTTATACGACTGTTTAATCTCTGCTATCGGGAGTCTGCTGTCTGCCGAAAGTTCGAGTTCGGCATCCACCGACAGACTGCCGTCGCCGTTGTCGATAACTTTCAGACTGCGGCAGTCGGTATGCGTATCGTCAAATCTGTTCCAATACCAATGACTCTTGACATATTGATCGTTATCGGTCGGTGCGCGCCAAACAGTCAGATCAATCGGAGATTTGAGAAGTTCTCTGCCCGACACCGAAATCGACTTAATAAGACCGCGCATCTTATCAATCGTGTAAACGGCATCACCGTCTTTTACGCTTACCTCGGTATCACTTTCCGATACCGACAGAGCGGTGCTTCTGTGATGCATAATCGGGATCTTTTTCTCGGAGTCGAGAACAATCTGCTCGAATCCGACCTCATATCCGACATCCGCCCACGGCTGTGATTTTGTCGTTCTGAACGATATATCAAGGGTGGATATGCCGATAAGCCCGTCAAAATCGGAAGCGTCAAGTTTATATGTTTTTACTGTGCCCGGCGCGATTTTAAGCGGCGAGATTCTTCCCTGTTTTACCGTTCTGCCGTCGGTCACAAGCTGCCAGAAAAGTTCGACATCCGACAAATCGGAGAAAAAACGCATATTGCGAAGTTTCAGACATCCGCTCTTTTGATCGAATCCGGCAAGTCTGCACGGACGCAGAACCTGTTTATACTCGATAAGCGAGCTGTGAATTCTGCGGTCGGGATAAACAAGTCCGTCAATACAGAAATTCGAACTGTTGAGTTTATCGCCGAAATCACCGCCGTAAAGGAATTTGCTTCCTTTTACGTTTCCGTAATCCACCGAGTGATCGGTAAATTCCCAAACACATCCGCCGAAGAAGATATCGCTGTTATATATAAGCTTCCAGTAATCTTCAAGATCGCCGCCGCTGTTGCCCATTGCGTGGGCATATTCGCACATAAAATAGGGCTTTTTGGCGATTTTCGGGTTTGTATAAAAATTTTCTATATCCGAAAGCTGTGGGTACATTTGGCTGTCGATATCACACGCGGGGCTGCCGTTTCCGTTTACGCTGCCCTTCGAAATTTCACCCCTGGTCATGCCGTAATAACTGAACGTGGCGTCGCACGAGTGTACAATCGCGTTCGGGAAACGCTCGTGAATACGGTCATACATAATCTGCTGGTTCCGGCCGAATCCGTTTTCGTTTCCGAGTGACCATATGATTACGCAGGGGTGATTCTTATCCCGCTCAATCATGCGCATCAGCCTGTCGACAAATGCGTCTGTCCATTCGGGACTGTCGGACAACATATTCCATTTGCCGATTTCCCCCATTCCGTGGCTTTCTATGTCGGCTTCGTCGCAGACATAAAATCCGAGTCTGTCGCACAGTTCAAGGAAGCGCGGATCGTTCGGATAATGGCTCGTGCGAATCATATTTATATTATGAGATTTCAAAATATACAGATCGGCGAGCATATGTTCATAAGGAGTCGCGTAGCCGAGAATCGGATGGCTGTCGTGGCGGTTTACACCTCTGCATTTGACCTTTTTCCCGTTTATCAGCACAACGCGGTTCTTAATCTCGATTCTGCGCATACCGATTTCGACTCTTATATGTTCGTCTCCGCAGGTAAGATAAAGTTCATAGAGATAAGGCGTTTCGTCACTCCACAGACACGGCTCCGCGGCGTCAAACGACAGCGTATGACTGTCCGATTTTTCGGAAACACCGCTCGAAATTTCTTTTCCGAACGGATCGACAAGTCTGTACCGAACAGACTGTTTTCCGTTCAGGCTGATTTCGGCATTTATTTTTCCCGACTTGAAATTATCCGAAAGAATGGTTTCGGTCGAAATATCCGATATATGAACTTTGTCGCGCGAAAGAAGATAGACCTCGCGGAAAATTCCCGACAGTCTTATTTTGTCCTGATCCTCAAGATAGCTGCCGTCGCACCATTTAAGCACGACAACTTTAATATCGTTTTCGCCGACACCGACAAATTTCGTAATATCGATTTCGGATGTCATATGGCTTACCTGGCTGTATGCCGCAAAACGGTTGTTGACAAACAGATAGAAGCAGGAATCGACTCCCTCAAAAACGATTTTGAGCTCGCGCTCCGAAATATCGTCCTCGGTAATGTTTATTTTTCTGCGGTAAAGTCCGCAGGGATTTTTCTTCGGTACTTTCGGCGGATTTATCGGTATCGGATAAGCGGTATTCGTATACTGAGGAACGTCATATCCCGCGTTCAAAACCGTCTGCCAGCTTCTCGGCAAATCTATGGAGTCCCACTTCGCGTTTTCAAAATCATCCGAATCGAAATCGCCTATTTCTTCGCAGCACGAATAATATCTGAAATCCCAGCGGCCGCAAAGCGAATAAAAACGTGACGAAGCGGCACGGCTGCCGGTTTTTGCGGCATCGTCGCTGTCATACGGGATAAAATACGCTCTCGGCGCGTCACATCCGACATGAAGATTTTCAAGGCTTTCGTGATAGCAAAAATCAATTTTCATTTGTTTAGATCCTTTATATTATTTATTTACAAATTCCGTCAAAATTATACCATAGTGTAGGTTTTTTGTCAACCTGTTTTATACAAATTGACAGACAAATCAAAAGCAGGCAGAGGCTTTGACACGAGAAAATCCCTCACGGTTTCATGCCGTGAGGGATTTTCGATTATGTTATATATTGTAAGACCGAATCACAGCAGTTCGCTTTTCAGCCAATCGCAAAAGTCTTTGTTTTTTCCCGTATTCGAACATTCGATTTTTTTGATTTGCCGATTGTCTTTCAGATATTCGGCCATCTTTTTTTCAATCTCTTTTCCGATTACCCTGCATGAAAGAGAAAACAGCTCGAGAGTTTCACCGTCGGTAACCATAGCGCCGATAAGTCCGTAATCTGAAATATCGTCACTGTAATAAACCGCGTAAATTTCGGTTTCGAAGGCATCCGACAAAAAATCATCGATATCAATTCTTTTGCCATCGTATTCACCCCAGAAAATATCTGTATTGAAGTCAAGCTCACAGATAAAGCCGAGATGCTTTTTCAGATAAGTTTGTTTTTGATGCGAAAGACCGTTAAATATCATTTTCGACATTGCCGAAGATCCGCTTGAACTTTCGACAAAGCCGTTGTCATCGCACCATTTTTTGCAGAGGGCAAAAGAGGACTCGGAGACCAAGATATCAATGTCTCCGAATCCTCTGATCTGCGGTTTGTTATAGCACATCAAAGACAAGGGTACTCCTTTGACAACGGCATATGCACATCCGACCGATTCGTTAAAACCGACGAGTTCCCTATAAATTGCTTTAAGTGCGATATCATCCATTTTACTTTTTTCTTTCGGGTATAATTTTTCCTTTTTTTGAAAGTCCGCCCGTGGTAGTCCATGTGGTGTTTGTCGGACATTTGCCGAAATCGGTAATAAAGTTCGCGTTCAGAGGGCATGAGAAATGCTTTGCATCCTTCATTCTCAGCGGTGTTACAATAATCTCGGGTTTAACATACTTTGTAGTTCTTTCCTTGAATAGTGAACATTTCATAATATTTACCTTTCTTTTCAAGCAGTTCGCTATGGCTGCCCTTCTCCAAAATTTCACCGTTGTCCATTACGATTATCTGATCCGCGTCGGTAACAGCCGACAGTCTGTGTGATATTATCAGCGACGATGAGCCGTTTGCGCTGTCGTTTATCAGCCGCATCATATTTTCCTCGGAAATAGGATCGAGAGACGCAGTCGGCTCGTCGAAAATCTTGAGTCCGAAGTTTCCCGTCAGAACTCTTGATATCGCAAGTTTCTGATTCTCTCCGCCCGACATAATGATTCCGGCGGAATCGAAATTCTTGGTCATCTGCGAGTCCATATTTGCGCCGTTTTTCTCGAGAACATCGTCAAGCTTTGTCTTGGAAACGATTTCGCCTATTTTCGCATCATCCGCTTCATTGTAAAGATTCAGATTTTCTCTCATTGTCATCGCGTAAATAATCGGAGTCTGGAATGCGCATCCTATATTATTTCTGAGCCATGAAAGATCATACTCTTTGATATTTTTTCCGTTAATAAGCAGCTCTCCCTCATCCACATCGTAAAAGCGCATAATAAGTTTGATAAGAGTGGACTTGCCCGCGCCGTTCATTCCGACTATGGCATTCTTTTCTCCCGATTTTATAACCAGATTGATATTTTTCAGAGAAAAGTCCGAATTCGGATATTTGAAGCTTACATTGCGGAATTCAATCTCAAACGGCCGGTTTTCGCTGCCGATAAATCCCGACGTCTTTTCGGCAGATTCGATTTTATTGTCTATTGCGTAAAAACCGTCGATGGCATCCGACTGAAGCACAAGATCGGTCAGATTGCCGTCGGCCTTAAACAGCGAGCTCAAATTCGAAGCCATGGTATGATAAGACTCGATTACCGTAGTGAAAAGGCCGATACTTTCTCCCCCGAAAACACACAGACATATATAAAACATCGTGACGAAATAGCCGGTTGATTTTACGGTCTGCTGCGTCGAGAACAATCCGCATATTTTCGGCGCGAATTTGTCGATTATCGACTTCTCGTCCTCCCATGCTTTCTCATAATTTTTGAATGCGAACTCGGACAGTTTGGTACATTTGATATTATCTATCGATGCCCTGTCCATGAAAATTCCCGAATAGTAGCCTTTTCTTCTGTCAACCTGAACATTTTGCTGATCTCTCCGGAAAGACAGAATGTTTGTCTTCCTTTGAATCAAGGTTACAATCACCGTCTGAACAAGTGAAATCACGATTATCCACGGGCTGACATTCACAATCAGTCCGAGGACGGTAGCTATCGTAAAGACGCTGCTCACAATACCGCATAATATCATATTGGCATTGATTACGGTATTTGCGTAGTTTCTGCCCATCCAGACATAGGTATTGAAGAAATCGGGATCGTCGAAATATTTATAGTCAACGCCCATAGACTCTTTGCAGAGAGTCATGGTTATATCCGATTTCACACGTCTTGTTTCTTTATCGAGATAAAGTGATGCTATAAAAAGCTGTCCGACGCAAAGTACGACATCGGCAATATAGAAGCCGAGCATTTTCAACATCAGGGTTTTGATTGATTCTCCGGCAACAATTCCGTCGACCATTGCCTGCACGAGCACAATTCCTATATACGCGATAATCGGGTTGATTACAACCGCATGGAAAAGGTTGTAAATAAACATGACGGGTGATTTCTTATAAAGTATCTTATTGAATTTCATTAAAACTCTGAATTTCTTTTTCATTTTATCACCCCGACCTGTTTTCCGATAACAGCCGACGCCGGAATCATCCTGTCGGCGGCTGTGCAGTTGTCCCCTTTCGTTATATAAAACATATGAGTCCCCGCTTTTACAATATCGATTATGCGGTGAACAATATATTCGTTTTCCGCTTTGTATACCACAACATCGCCGATTTCAAAATTATCGCATTTGGAAACCGCAATTACATCGCCGTCTTTAAGATAAGGCAGCATACTGCTGCCTTTCACCGTGGCCGTGAGCGCTCCGTGTCTGCTTAAAAAGTCAATGATTCTGTCATCGATTATTTTATCTTTTTCGTCTTTATCTTCCATTTCAAAATTTACATATCTTTTCGAGTCTGTTTTCCTGCTCGGCCGGGCTCAGCCGCCCGAGCGAATAAAAATCAGAGCCGCGAACAATTTTATTCAGCTTATCTATCAAATCGGATGAAATATTACCGCATTTCAGCGATAAAAGAAGCCTTCTCAGACATTCGGCACCATGTATTTCGGTCAAATCGTGTTTTTCAGAGTCCAAAAACACATATGCCGTTTTCAAAATTTTATTATTACTGCGTGCGATATCGGTGACGCCGATTTTTTCCGAAGTAGTGTAAATGCCGTCTTTTCCGATACGGGCGAGAACGGCATCGGATATCTCACCGCCTTTTCTGAATTCCAACGGAAGCCTGACGGCGAGCGGCAGATTGTCTTTTATTATAATCAAATCGTCCGAATAATATGTGAAGCCGTCGGTGCACAAATGCATCGCAAGAGTCGATTTTCCGGTACCTGTCGGAGCGAGAATGCACAAAGCCGTGTCATTTAAGCACACACACGCCCCGTGCAGAAGAATGTCGCCTCTGCAATCAAACTCAAGCTGTGCCTCAATTCTTTCCCTTATAAAAGAATAAAACTCCCCGATACTGTCCGCAGTGGGTATTCCGCTGCACCCGACAGTAAAAATCGGGGAATAATCCGATTCGTCATCGCAAATAATTTTCGGACTTAGCATGGCGAACGCTTTTTTCATCATTGCCGCGAGTTGATAATCGGATATTCCCAATGAATATCTATGCTGAGCAATATCTATCTGAAGTTTATACATTTTTGACATCCAAGCCGTGTTCGCTTTTTATATTTTGCTTGAACGAGTATTTTAAGAAATAGCATTGTTCCCCGTTGAGACTGATATCGCCGTTCAAATTAAAGGCGGTTGCAGGGCAACCTCCGAGGCAATATTCCCCGAGAGGACATTTCAGGCATTTCGACCTGATGGAATCTTTTCTCAATCTTATTTTATCAATCACATCATGACACCTTGCCGATGATGCAATTTGAAGAAGAGGAGCTTTTTCGAAATCATATATATTTCCGAGGGAATTTTCTTTTCCCATAAAAATCTGACACGGAAAAACGTCACCGTTCGGAGCTATTCTCGGAATGAAATCCAATGCTCCCGAAGCAAAATAAGCACAGCCGAACGCCTTGTCCAGTTCACCGAAATCAAATTCAAACGCATTTTGATATTTTTCTTTCAGCTTTCTGTATTCGGTAATTATCTTATAAATCAGTTCGCAATCGTCTTTCCGGTCGAGAGCGCCGTCATAATCAAATCCTCTGCCGCTTCTGTGCAGAAAAGCAAATATGGCTTTATTTATCCCGTAAGACGACAGAATCTTTATCATATTCTCAACTTCGGTATAATTGAATCTGCTGATATTGAATCTGATATTGAGTTTATCGGTTCTGTCTCTTTCTTTCGCGAGTTTTAATATATTTATAATATGGTGATAGTTTTCCCTGCCTCGGGTTATTCCGTGAGTTTCCGCCTTTGCGCCGTCAAATGTAAGCTGCAACGTCAATGGCTTATCAAGCAGCTCTTTTAGAGTCTCGCTGTCAAGCAGGGACGCATTGGTAATTACAGTAGGCTTTACGCCGCACTTTATCGAATAATCAATGAGTTCGTATACAGACGGATGAAGAAAAGGCTCGCCTCCGGAAAAAACAACACCCGGAAAATCGGTTTTCGATATCTCATCCAAGACTGTTTTTACCGTTTTTTCATCAAGAATTTCGGCTTTTTGAATCTCGGATGAATTGTAGCAGTACTGACAGTGAAAATTACACTTTTCGGTAAGCTCGAGATACGCTCCTTTCAGTTTAAGTTCATATTTATCATCAGGCAACAACGTTTTCATCCTCAAGCATCTTAAGTATTTCATCAAAATCCGCATCGGGATTGTCGGTTTCGCAAATATCGTAATTTTTCTTTACCGATTCGATGTATGTCTTTTTCGCTTCGTCTATGCTCTCATTTTCAATAAGCAATTCCAGAATCCAAGCGGATGTTTCATTCAAAATCAGTGTATTTTTTTTGACGGAATCATATACAACCGCATCGCCGTCATCATATATCTCAAAATGGCAATTTTCGTTAAGCTTCATAATAACCTCCGACGTTAGTCATAACATACAAAAACATATATTACGCTTTTTCATCGACTTCGGGAGTAACCGAATCGGCATGTACATGTCCTTTTGTGCATCCGAAAGAATAAGTTGAGGGGCAGCTGATCTTAACGTCTCCGCTGTAATTTGAACAGTTGTAATTTACCGTTGTTCCGCAGGTATAGGTACCTTCGGCTCCGCAAAGAGCATTTTTACAGCTTGCCGAAATCTTTATGTGCTCATTCAGTTCTTCACCGGTAAGCAATATGATTTCAGGCTTAACATATCTCATCTTTATTTTCCTCACCTCATCCACATTTTGTGACTTTATGGTAACATTTTTTTTAGTTTTGTCAATAGATTTACAAATAAAAAAATAAAAGAACCGCTTTTTGTTGGTTTTTACATATTGATACATTGTATTTTTGTTTATATTGCTACACGCGAAAATCCGCCGCAAGCAGATAAAATGCTCGCGGCGGATTTTCAAAATATTCGATTTAACTTATCCCGGAGTTACGGTAAAATTATCAAACGAGCCCTTGCTCGAGCAGCACCTGAGTCCTACCATTCCGTGTGTATACGGCTCGGTATCGGTATACTCTATTACAAGATCTCCGTCAAGCCATACCTTTATGGTTGCATCCTCAACCTGAACGGTAAGATTATAAGTGGTATTGTTTTTAATCTTTATCGTCTTGCTCTTTTCGGGATCCCACTTGTAATTATTTCTTCCGAGAGTAACACCCGATTTGGTGAGTCCGACATAATATCCCTCATAGTAATTCGTACTTGCGGCAATATTCGAGGACTCGGTTGTCGCGGCATTCTTTGCCCTCACGAGGATACCGAGATTGATATCGTCATCCGAGGTTGTGATATCGACCGATACGGTATAGTTTGCCCAGCTTTCTTCGCCGTACAGAATTTTACCGTAGTAGCCGTATTTGTCGGTATTGCCGATATTGAGAACGCCGTCATTGACTGTCCACTTACCCTCTACATAGGAGGCAGTACCTTTCGACTTGCTGAAATCATTGGATATTGCGGTGATTTCGGTCGAAAGTGCGAAGTTGTAATAGGTTACCTCGGCACCGCCCGAAATATATCTGAAGCTTATCATGCCGAATCCGGCGGTAAGTTCGAGATTATGCACAACATATGTTCCCGTCTTGCCTTCTGTCGAAGGAAGAGTTACGGTTGTGAGCAGACTGCCGTTCTGATAGATTTCAACGCCGGTATCTTCTGTCGAAGTATACTTGATTGTTATATCGTATTTGCCGTCTTTTGTTACATTTACGGTATAGTTGTAATACTTATCGGTGCCTGTTACGAGAGACGCCTGGCCGTTTCTGGTTTTGGTGGTTGTTTCGTAGTATGTCTCGATGCAGGTGATTGCCTGAATGTTTCCTTCGACCGGTTTATAATAATTTCTTATAGAAGAGCCGTTTGCCTCTCCGGTAACGCCTGTAAATCCGACTGTTGCGTTGCCGCCGTCGGCAATAACGCCGATGCTTCCGCTTCCGAGAGCCGACTCGAATGTGCAAAGCTCGCGGTTATTTACAAAGAATGTGAATGTGTTGTCTTCACGTTTTACGGTAAGCAGCTGGAGAGCGCTGAAATTGTAGTCTTCATTAAAGCTCTTGACAAGGTCTACCTTCTGTTCATCGGCAACACCGTCAACAACGAATGTCACGATAAGCTGACTGTTTTCGGTATCGAAAACCGCCTTGCCGTAGTTGTTGTCATCTTTGTATCCGAAGATTATTCCTGCTTTTCCGCCGCTTATCGAGAGGAAGTTTGCCTCAACGGTAAACAGATTGCCGAAGCTGTCGTTTGTGAGGACTTTGGTGCCGTTTGCGAGCACGAGTCCGCTGTCCGACAGAGATGCGCCGTTCATATTCCATGCAGACACATCCGATCCGGTCGTAAAATAAGAGTATACATCGGGCATTTCGGGCTTCTGCTGATTATCGACAGACGGACCGAGAACTTCCATATATGTTCCGTTGAACACAAGACGGTCGGTTCTCATATCACGCTGAGGAACGGCGCCCGCCGTGGTATGGTAAACGATATAATAGCTGTCGAGATCGGGGCCCATAACGGTTGAGCTGTGTCCGATGCCGTAGCAGTCGTCATCGGTATTGACAAGAAGAGGAGAATTCTTCGCCATCTTGAAGGCTGTGGGGCTCTTTGTCGATGTTGCGTAATCGATACGGTATCCCTTACTCCATACATGGTTTCCGGTATATGTAAGGTAGTAGATGCCGTTGTTGTAGATGACCATCGGGCCTTCGGTCCAGCCGTTCATGTACGCACCGGTCTTTATTGCGGTATTCGACACCTTTGTGGGTGAGGACATTTCATAGGCGAGTATGCTTTCGCCGCCGGCAGAATAGAAATACCATTTGCCGTTATTGTCGATGAAAATATGTCCGTCGATCGAATGTCCGAAATTTTCGGTCACGATTTTGAACGGGCCGAGCGGCGAGTCGCTCTTCAGTACATAGTGACCGTTTCCCGCAGGAGATGTCACCATATAGAAATATCCGTTGTAATATGTGACTTCGGGAGCATATGCGCCTGTCGTTTCGACTTCCTTGGCGCAGAGTTTTTCGTAAGTCCATGTCACAAGGTCGGGAGACGACCAGACCTGAATACCTCTCTCACCGTCTTTGGTGGAGCAGTAAAGATAATATGTTCCGTTCCAGCGCATTACAAACGGGTCACCGACGCCGTAGTTTGACCACGCTTTTTTTGTTTTCGGGGTTATAAGCGGGTTATTGTAGGTTTCAATACCCTCTGCATCCGCTGTTTTCAGAGTATTCTGCATACTTGGATCCACAATTACATCCTCCGTTCCGGTTGTTGTTGCCGCGTCTGTCGTCTGTTCGGCCGGCTTTGTTGTTCCGCAGGCCGCAAAAGACAAAAGCGTTGCTGCGGCAAGCAGCATTGACAGTAATCTCTTTTTCATTTTTCTTCCTTTCCGAGCCGGGCATTTCGGATGCGTTATCCTTAACGCCGTTTTGTGAAAGCCGATTTCGGCTTTTTTCTCATTTGATTATATCATAAGCGGCAATATTTACAATGTAGAAAAAAGACTTGCTTGTGCATATTAAAGCCATTTTACACATTTTCGTTAGTTTCGACATTATTTGCACTACTTTTTTGTACACATTACACATATATTTTTTTGCCTTACAAATATCCGTTCGCGGCTTCACCGAATTTTTCCTTCGAATCACAAAACAGCCGATAAAAAAAGAAAATTGTGCATCATTTACAAAAACAAATTACCTATTTTGGTAAATATTCGGCTATTTAGGGGTTTGCAATTTCGATAAAT